>JAWWAT010000050.1:0-13100 GCA_033721635.1 Marinobacter sp.
CCCGCTCAACCAGCGCCGCCGGTGATAGCGCGCCATCAGACGCCGTGCTGTGGCAATGCAGATCAATGCACAAATGCGGGTCTTGCGGTATAGTCACGAAATATCCCAAATCATCAGATAACTGGCAGAATGCCATGGATACACAGTGTACCAGCCAAGCATTGCGCGACACGACCGCCGATTATCTGGCTGATCACCTCGTTTGTGAAAATCATTGCGGAGAGCTGTATGTATTACGCGATTATCAGTGAAGACGTCGAGAACAGCCTGCCGTTGCGTCAATCCGCCCGTCCGGCTCACATCGAGCGACTTCAGGCCTTGAAAGCCGAGGGCCGATTGCTTGTCGCTGGTCCTCACCCGACGCTGGATACTCCAGAGCCCGGCGATGCCGGCTTTACCGGTAGCCTGGTAATCGCGGAATTTGACTCTCTGGAAGCGGCCCAGGCCTGGGCGGATGCCGACCCTTATGTGGGGGCAGGCGTTTATGAAAAGGTAGTGGTAAAGCCTTTCAAAGCCGTACTGCCGTGAGCAGGCCTTTGGGGCCCCATGAGTTTATTGTAATGATGGCGCGCTTGCACGGCGGGGCATCTATGACAAAATTGCGCTTTTAATCAGACTCAGATTTCAACCGCAGAATTTCAGGGAACGTAACCAGTGACGCTTTTTCGTCTCGCAATCAGTGTGTTGTTCGCAGTGTCGTCCATTGCCGTTGCCCAGGCCAAAACCGTCTGGGTCGACGACCAGTTGTACCTTCCGGTGAGATCCGGCGCTGGCTCACAATTCCGGATCATTGAAAATGCGGTGCCCAGCGGCACGCCGCTGGAAGTCATTGAGGCATCCGATTCCGGATACACCCTTGTTCGCACACCCAAGGGCACCGAAGGCTGGGTGTCCAGCCAGTACCTGAGCGAGACGCCCATTGCGGCAGATCGACTTCGGTCAGCCAATCGCCAGCTGGAAGAAACCCGCGCGGAATTGGCCCAGGTGAAAGAGCAGTTGTCTAACGTCGTCAATGAACGCAACGCTCTTGAAAGCTCCGAGGCCTCGCTTTCCGACCGCTCACAGGCGCTCCAGGAAGAACTCCAGCGAATAAAGAGCATCGCCGCCGATTCCATCAACCTGGAACGTCGGAATCGCGAGCTGCGGGAAGAAAATCAGAAAATTCGCAACGACCTGGAGGTACTCACGGCCGAGAACGAACGCCTCGAAGCCAGCAAGGAATACGACTTCATGCTTCTGGGTGCCGGCCTGGTTCTCGGTGGCGTACTGCTGGCACTGATCATCCCGATGCTCAAACCAACAAGAAAAACCGACAACTGGGCCTGATGCCATGAAGGACTATTCGGAAAAACGCGATTTTCACCGTATGCAGGTGAACTCGGAGATTGAGATCAGTGACAGCCAGGGTAACCGATTCAAAGGGATTTGCCGTGACCTGAGCGCCACCGGCATGCAGCTCTACGTTAACCAGGCTGTAAACGTTGGAGAGGAACTTCACACAGTTCTTCACTCCAGCAGTGACCAATTCCCGCCGCTGGAAACTGTCTGCGAGGTCATTCGCTGCGAGCCGGAAGGAGACGGATTCCTTCTCGGAACAAACATCAGCGAAGTCACTCGCTGAACGAAAAAACGGCGGCCAATGGCCGCCGTTTTTGTCTGTACCCAGAAAAGCTTCAGACCAGAGGCTTCTCGGAAACGATGATGCCATTGTTGTCGGCGTAGACGTAGTGCCCGGGGTGAAAGGTGACGCCGTGAAAGGTGACCGGAACATTCAGGTCACCAAGGCCACGCTTCTCGCTCTTCCTGGGGTGGGTTCCCAGGGCCTGGACACCGAGGGCCGTGTTGCCGATTTCATCCACATCGCGCACGCAACCATAGATAATGAGACCGGCCCAGCCGTTGCTCGCCGCTTTCTCGGCCAGCATGTCACCCAGCAGCGCATGCCGCTTCGAGGCACCACCGTCCACGACCATCACACGACCGTTCCCTGGTTGGCCAACCTGCTCTTTCACCACGGAGTTATCTTCAAAGCATTTCACGGTCACGATTTCACCGCCAAAGGCCTTGTTGCCGCCGTAGTTATTGAACCCGGGCTCAACAACCAAGACCTCCGGGAATTCGTCACACAGGTCCGGGGTAATTATCGTCGTCACGTTGTCGCTCTCCTTATGCTGGAAATGAACTCAGTCGATTTTTTCGTCGGCCAGGAAGAACCAGGTATCCAGCACCGAATCCGGGTTCAGTGACACCGTATCGATGCCCTCATCCATCAGCCACTTGGCAAGATCCGGGTGGTCAGATGGCCCCTGCCCGCAGATTCCGATGTACTTGCCAGCTTTCTTGCAGGCCTGGATCGCATTGGACAGCAATGCCTTGACCGCTTCATTACGCTCATCGAACAGATGGGCAATGATGCCGGAATCCCGGTCCAGACCCAACGTCAGCTGGGTCAAATCGTTAGAGCCGATGGAGAAGCCGTCGAAGTGCTCCAGGAACTGATCCGCCAGCAGCGCATTGGCTGGCAGCTCGCACATCATGATCACCCGCAGACCGTTGTCACCACGCTTGAGCCCGTTTTCCGCCAGCAGATTCACCACCTGCTCAGCCTCGCCGACAGTGCGCACAAACGGAACCATCACTTCGACATTGGTCAGGCCCATTTCGTTACGCACTTTCTTAAGGGCGCGACATTCCAGCTCGAAGCAGTCCCGGAAGGTGTCGGAGATATAGCGGGAGGCACCCCGGAAACCGAGCATCGGGTTTTCCTCATCCGGCTCGTACAGGGTGCCGCCGATCAGGTTCGCATACTCGTTGGATTTGAAATCCGACAGACGCACGATCACCTTCTTGGGCGCGAACGCCGCCGCCAGCGTAGAGATGCCTTCCACCAGCTTGTCGACGTAAAAATCCACCGGGGAACTGTAGCCGGAAATTCGTTTTTCGACGGTCTGCTTGATATCCCGCGGCAGTCCGTCAAAGTTTAGCAGTGCCTTGGGGTGAACGCCGATCATCCGGTTAATGATGAACTCGAGCCGTGCCAGCCCCACGCCCTCGTTGGGCAGCGCCTGGAAATCAAAGGCCCGGTCGGGGTTGCCCACGTTCATCATGATCTTGAACGGTATGTTGGGCATGGAGTCCACGGTGTTTTCCCGCAGTTCGAAATCCAGGGCCCCCTCGTAGATCATACCGGTATCACCTTCGGCGCAGGAAACCGTCACCTCCTGGCCATCGGTCAGCAACTCGGTGGCATCGCCGCAACCAACCACAGCCGGAATGCCCAGCTCGCGGGCAATGATGGCCGCGTGGCAGGTACGGCCACCTCGATCGGTGACAATAGCGGAGGCCCGTTTCATCACCGGCTCCCAATCCGGATCGGTCATGTCGGTGACCAGCACATCGCCGGCCTGGACACGGTCCATTTCCTTGATGCTGGTAATGATCTTCACAGGACCGCTACCGATCTTGTGGCCGATGCTACGGCCTTCCACCAGAATCTTGCCGGTTTCTTTAAGGAGGTAACGCTCCATCACATTGGCGGACGCACGGCTCTTGACCGTCTCGGGGCGGGCCTGAACGATGTAGATCTTGCCGTCATCGCCATCTTTGGCCCACTCGATATCCATCGGGCGCTGGTAATGCTTCTCGATAATCATCGCCTGGCGTGCCAGGTCTTCCACCTCGGCATCGGTGATGCAGAAGCGATTGCGGTCTTCCTGCTCGACCTTCACCGTTTCAACGAATTCCCCTTCGCCGGGCCTGGTGTGGTAAACCATCTTGATAGCTTTGCTGCCCAGGTTGCGGCGCAGAACTGCCGGCCGATTGGCCTCCAGTGTCGGTTTGTGCACATAGAACTCATCGGGGTTCACAGCGCCCTGAACGACCGTCTCACCCAGGCCGTAGGAGGCGGTCACAAACACGACGTCGCGGAAGCCTGATTCGGTATCTAGGGTGAACATAACGCCACTGGCGGCTGTTTCACTGCGCACCATTTTCTGGATGCCAGCTGACAGGGCGACCATCTTGTGGTCGAAGCCATGGTGCACGCGATAGGAAATAGCGCGATCATTAAACAGCGACGCAAACACTTCCTTCACAGAGGTACGAACCTGCTCAAGGCCTACCACATTCAGGAAGGTTTCCTGCTGGCCGGCAAAGGACGCATCCGGCAGATCTTCCGCGGTCGCAGAGGAACGAACCGCAACCGCCATGTGCTCATTGCCATCCTGCAGGGCGGCAAACGATTCTTTCAGGGCATTTTCCAGAACGTCTGGAAATGGCGTTTCTATGATCCACTGGCGAATTTTCGCGCCAACCCGGGCCAATTCGTTAACATCGTTGATGTCCAGGGCATCCAGAGCGTTGTCGATGCGCTCTTTCAGCCCATCCTTGGCGAGGAATTCGCGATAGGCGTGCGCTGTAGTGGCGAAGCCACCCGGAACGGTAACACCTGCGTTGGCGAGATTACTGATCATTTCGCCGAGTGAGGCGTTCTTTCCGCCTACCCGATCGACGTCGGACATTCCCAGGTGATCAAACCAGATAATGTAATCTTCCAAAGCATGTCTCCCTTGAGTCTGTAAAGCTAAGAGCAAAATCGGGCCAGCGGTAAAAGTAGGCAATATCCACTGCGGAGTCTCGAACTTGGCGTGTATGATACTGTAACCTGCGGAAATTACCTAGGCCACCAAGCCAGGAATCAAGGAACCAAGGAACCGGACGATACAGCATGAAACGCACTGCTTTTTTCATTTCTGATGGCACCGGCCTGACAGCCGAAGCATTGGGGCACAGTCTTCTGGCCCAGTTCGAAAAAATAGAATTTGAACGGGTCACCGTTCCCTATATTGCGGACGAAGAAAAAGCCCGGGAAATGGTGAAACGCATCAACAAGGCAGCCGAGACCGATGGCGCACGCCCGCTGGTGTTCGACACCATTGTAAACAGCGATATCCGGGAAATCATCGCCACCGCCGAAGGCTTCATGGTGGATATTTTCGGAACCTTTCTCAAACCGATGGAGGAAGAGCTGCAGTCTTCCTCCTCGTATACCGTAGGTAAATCCCATGCCATCAATAACGAGGGGAGCTACGAGCGCAGAATCAATGCGGTCAACTTTGCCCTGGACAACGACGATGGTGCGCGCACGCGGCATTACGACGAAGCCGATCTGATCCTCGTGGGTGCCTCCCGAAGCGGGAAAACGCCGACGTGTCTCTACCTGGCGCTGCAATACGGTGTGAAGGCAGCGAACTATCCGATTACCGAAGAGGATCTGGCGGACCAACAGATCCCGAAGGCGCTCAAACCGCACAAGGAAAAGATTTTCGGTCTGACCATCGATCCGGAACGCCTGGCGACCATACGCAACGAGCGCCGGCCGAACTCTCGCTACTCATCCATAAAGCAGTGCATGCATGAGATCGAGGAAATCGAGTTGATGTACCGGCGTGAACGGATTCCGTACCTGAACACCACGGCCTACTCTGTCGAGGAAATCTCTACCCGTATCATGGTAACAACCGGGTTGAAGAGACACCGCTGAGCGCACCTGGGAGGCGGGAAGTTTTCCGGCTTCAAAGAAAAAGGGGGCAAATGAAATGTTCATCTACCCCCTCTTCGTATCCGGTATCAGCTTTACAGTTCCTGGATAGCCAATCCCAGCTTCTCGGCCCTCGCCCGGTTCTCCGGGCTGGTAACTACCGCAGTGCTGGCTTTCTCCGGCACCAGCCAGGTTCTGGCCACGCGCTTCAGATCATCCAGTGTGACCGACAGCACCCGCTCCCGGAACCTCGCCCGTTGCTCCGGGGTGCGGCCAAACAGCTTGTTGTGGAAAGCGTGGCGCGCCGCACCCGCTGGTGACCGGGGCCGGTCAAGCTGACCAATCACACCAAGAATCGACTCTTCCAGTTCCTGATAGTCGTGATCATTGTCCTGAAGCCACGCCAGGGCTGCGTCAAAATCGTCCAACGTGTCCTCCAGGCGAGGATCGCGGTAGGAGAAGAACCGGAAGGTACCGTTCACGCTGTCCTGGCCGGCGCCACCACCGTAGGCACCGCCCTTTTCACGGATGGCACGGTGCAGATACCCGTTGCGCAGGAAGCCACCCAGCACGGTCAGTGCTGCCGCATCCGGATGGTCCACCGCCACGGTGCTGTAGGCCTTGGAACAGAAGTTTACCTGGGTGGAGGTCAACCAGGCCTCGCGGGTGGCGTAATTGATCGGCTCCATCTTCCAGCCGGAGAGACCCGTTTCGGAGGCGTCACGCCAGCAGGACTTCAGATCGTCAACCATTGCCGGAAGCTGGTCTTCTTCACCAATGACGAGGAACTCGCGGCCCTGGCTGCCAATCTTCTTGTGCAATGCGGAAAGCTTGTCACACAGCGCCGTCAATTCCTCCGGATCCTTCAGAGCCTGATCTAGTTGCTTGGTGCCGCGAATACCGGCAAGACCACCAAGCCGGAACGAAAGCCAGGCTCCCGGGCTCATGCCCTGGGACGCCGCGCCCATGGCCAGGGCGTGGCCACTGCCGGTTACGGCCTGCTCGCGACGGGCACGGATCTGGGCAATGATCTCCCGGATCCGCTCTTTTTCATCGAAGCGGGCACTCGTGTAGACATCCCGCAGAAGCTGGGTTAATTCACTGCGATTACGGGCCAGCGCCTTGCCGTTGAAGATGATGTATCCAGACAATTCCTGAACATCATCAATACGGCCTTTGGCGCTGAACGCTGCGCCGATACCACCGGATTCCGCAGAGATACGATCCTGCATCTGCAGGTAGTCCAGATCCCCACACCCCACTTCGGAGATTAGCGTGGTGTAGTAAGGCACCAGCAGCAGTTCTTCTTCGGTGAGGGCCGGCACCGGGACAACAATCTGCTCGTATACCAGGCCATTGGTACCGCGGGCATAAACGGTCGCCGAAATATCGCCGTCGTAGCGTCCTTCAGGCTCAGGCATCTGCAACGGTACATCAGACAGATCCACTTTGGGCAGGATGGAATCGTCGTCCTTTTGCATCTGGCGTTCTTCCAGTGCCTTGGCCCGGTCCACAATCATCTGTACGTCATCGTCGGTCAGCTCGGCCTTGCGACGGGCCAGGGCTTCACGGATCGCCTCCTGCCGACGGGACTCGAGCTTTTCATCCGGACGCAGAGTCAGGGTGACCCGGTGTGGATTCTCCAGAAGCTTACGGCGGATCAGATCCGGCACGTACTGCGGATCCCGGATTTTTTCCCGGAGCGTTGCCAGCACCGGCTCCAGATCCAGCAGTTCAACAGGATCACCACCGTGCACCATGGGTGCGATGGCGCTCATGATCAGTTGCAAACCATAAGGGAACTGGTCACCAGCGATTTCCCGCTGGTGCAATTCGAGCTGATGCAGGATGGCTTCCAGACGCTCCTCACTGACGCCTTCTTCGACGACTTTCAGAAGCGTGGACTCCAGCAGCGCCTCCAGGTCCTTGTGCTTCTCCGGCTCACTGCCTTCAATGCCGCAGACAAAGGTCATCTCACGGTTGGAATCTTCCAGCCCGCACATGGGTGACGGCGCATGCCCCAGCTCCGTGGTTTCCAGGGCCCGCATCAACGGCGAGGCGCTGTTTTCCAGCAGAACCGCAGACAGCAGCTGCCCCTCCAGGTTCTCCTGCAAATCGAAGCTGTGGCCCAGAAGCCAGCCCACCACGATGTGGGTCTTGTTGTCGGTGCCCTCGCCTTCATTGACAGCGTAACCCTGCTCCACACGCACTGGCGCAAACATGCGCTTCTCGTCGCGAACAGGCAGATCGACTTCCAGCCGGTCGAACCGTTTCAGCGCCAGCTCTTCGAATTTCTCGTGATGCTCATGGGCTGGAATATTGCCGTAAGTGGCAAAAATCGCGTTGCTGGGATGGTAGTGATGGCGATAGAACTGCAGCAGATCGTCGTAGCTGAGGTCGACAATATGGTCAGGCTCACCGCCGCTGTTGTAGTGATAGGTGGTGGTCGGGAACAGGTGGCTGCTCAGGTTCTGCCATAGCTGGGATGTGGGCGAACTCATCGCGCCCTTCATTTCGTTGTAGACAACGCCCCGATATACCAGATCGGTTGAGGGGTCTTCCGGTTTGTCGAACTCCAGACGGTGACCTTCCTGGGCGAAATCCAGCGGATCCAGTTTGGAGAAGAACACGCAGTCCAGATACACGGACAACAGGTTGTCGAAATCTTTGCGATTCATGCTGGCGAACGGGTAGGCGGTCCAGTCGCTGCTCGTAAAGGCATTCATGAAGGTGTTCAGTGACCGCCGAATCATCATGAAGAACGGGTCGCGAACGGGAAAACGCTCACTGCCACACAGTGCGGTATGTTCGAGAATGTGCGCCACCCCGGTGGAATCCATCGGGAAGGTACGCAGGGCCACGAAAAACACGTTCTCGTCATTATCGGCTGCCAGATGCAGATGCCGGGCGCCAGTCTTCTTGTGCCGATACTCCTCGACTTCGAGGTTAAGTGTATCGATCCGGTGACTGCGAAGCTTCTCAAAGGCCGGATGGGTTGCGTTGTCGATCACTGCAGCCATTCAAACTATCCTGTCTTTAAACAATTGGAGAATTGTAGGGTAACACGTAGTATCGCTTATCATGCATCACTCCAGAAGCTATAGGGTACCGCGCCGTACATGACAACACCTGCACCTCAATCAAAGGCCGTTGAGGCCCCGGAAATAGCCGCCTACTGGGCAGAACGTCGGCGTTACCTCGAGCGGATCCGGAAAGTTCCGGAAGTCAGACAGCGTTTCTGGCGGGAAGTTGCCCTCTATCTGCTCCGCCGCTTGCTCTGGTCATTCGGATTCTTCCCGATTTTCATCGCCTTTTGGGTGCCCCTGGTACTGGCCAGCTTCAACCCGGTAGTGATGGCATCGGATCTGATCCCACTATTGCAGAATTTCGTCAATTCGAACCCGGAGGTACAAGCAACCACCATAAGCACCCTGGCCATCGCCTGGGCATCCATCGGGTTTTTCTTCCTGGTGTTTGATTTCGTGCTCACCCCGTTCAAATCGCCTTATGAATACGAAGCCGATGTCTACATGAGATCATGGGAGCAACTCAACCATGACCAGCTTCCGGATAAAGTGTGATTTGGCCTGCATTCTCGGTAACTCCCGGACACTTTCTGTTACATAGCGTTGCACTCACTGGGTAAGATGAAGCGGTAGACAGAATTCCAAGAATGCAGGATCAAGAGGTTCCGTCATGGTCGATTTCAGACCGCTTCTTTTCGTTAATGCCCTGGCCCTTATGCTGCTGGTTACCGCAGGGTTCGCATCGGTCCGGGATGACCTGCGGATAACGGAAACCCTGGAACCACAGGTTGCCGATCAGGTGGCTGCCGCCGTAGCGGCCGAATCCGAAACCGGCGCGCCACCTGAACCTGCTTCCAAAGTATCCGCCAAAGCCCAGCCACCTGCCCCGGAAGTCCGTCCACCCGTGGTCGACACTACGCCGTTTACGGTTCCACCCATGCCGGAGAATCCGGAAGTACTGGCGGTGGCTGAACCACCGGCAGCGATGGCAACACGCGTAGACGCAGCCCCGTCAAACCAGAAAAAACCCGCCAAACAGCAGAAACCAACACCGCCGACGCAGGCTCTACTGGTACTTCGCTCCAATGTAATTGGGGATCAGGTCACCATTAA
This sequence comes from Marinobacter sp., assembly GCA_033721635.1. GTDB lineage: Bacteria > Pseudomonadota > Gammaproteobacteria > Pseudomonadales > Oleiphilaceae > Marinobacter. Next base: position 9,679 of record JAWWAT010000050.1, read on the forward strand.
TGGCAAGAAGTACGGCGCCACCCGGCTGGATCTGAAGTTGGATCCGGGCAGGTACGAGGTCACGATCAGCAAACCCGGCTTCAAGCCCTGGAACCGTACAGTTGCCCTGGAAGCCGGCAACGAGATAACTCTGGTGGGCAAGCTGGAAGCCTTTACCACCGTGAATTACCGTGACGGCACCTGGATTGGCGGCGTGAAAACCGGTGACGGCACCTATCAGGATGCCGATGGTCTGCGCTACGAGGGCCATTTTGTCGAGGGCCAGTTCCACGGCCAGGGCACCGCCTGGTATCCGGATGGCAGCCGTTATGAAGGGGGCTGGTCTGCTGGTAAGCGCGAGGGCGAAGGTGAGTGGCGTAGCGCTGACGGCTCCCGGTACTCCGGCGAATTCCGGGCCGACCAGTTCAACGGCAAGGGCACCCTGACAATGGCAAACGGCGACATATTGACCGGCCACTGGCAGGACGGACAGTTAAACGGCCACGGCTCCCTGACCACTGCAGATGGCATGCTCTATGTCGGCGGCTTCCGGAACGACGAGTTCCATGGCAGCGGCACACTGACCTACCCGGACGGTCGCCATTACGAAGGCGAATTCTCCAATGGCGCTTTCCATGGCACCGGGGCCGAGGTATTTGCCAGTGGCAAGAAGTACGAGGGGCAATACATAGAAGGCAAGTTTCATGGCAGGGGGTTGCTGAAAAATCCGAATGGCAGCTCAATCCAGGCCACTTTCCGTCATGGCAAGCCCTACGGACAGGTACGCCTGACCACAGCGGCAGGGGAGATTTTCACTGCCCGGACCACTGAACCCGGTGTCTGTTATCGGGACAAGAGCTACCGGGCGACCGAGTGCCCGAAACTGGAAGGCTGGTAATCAAAACGGCCCGATAACAAACGCGTTTGCAGTAAACGATTGAGGTAGTGACATGGCGATCAAAAACGCTCTGCTGGTAGATGACTCCAAGGTGGCACGATTTGCCCTGAGCAAACTGCTGGAGAGTCGCGACATGGAAGTGAACATGGCTGGGTCGGCCGAAGAGGCCCTGGATTTCCTCAACAGCCATGGTCGTCCGGATGTTATCTTCATGGACCATTTGATGCCTGGAATGAATGGCGTGGAAGCCACGAAGGCCATCAAGGGCAATCCCGAGACCGCCGGCATCCCCATCATCATGTGCACATCCAAGAAATCGTCCTCGTTTATGGAAGAGGCGAGGAACTTTGGTGTTTACAACATCCTTACCAAGCCGCCACAAACCGAGGGACTCAAAGAAGTTCTGGATCAGCTGGCCAGCGACGTCACGGGCGGGACCCTGCCAGAACCGCCCGCTGAAACTGGCGCCTCCCCCAGGGACGAGGACGAACTGCTAAACGTGCCAGCAGATGCGTCGGTGGAACTGTCGCCCAAGACAGGCGATTCGGCCAGCCGCGGTAACCCACAGGCCAATGTGGTTCCGCTGACCAGCGAGCTCATTGAGCAGATTGCCCGTTCCGCGGTCAAAACCCATATCAACAACCGGCTGCACGAACTGCTCAGCTCACTCTTCGACGAACAGTTCGATCATTTGAAGCGGGCCCTGGAGGAATCCCGCAGCAAACAGGACGCGGCTATTGAGGAACGCCTGAATGCACTCACCGACATGGTCGATGAGCGCACCAGAAACCTGCGCGACGAAGTCGCCGCCGAGGTTAATCTCAACCTCGGGAGCGAGTTGGCAGTGCTCAAAAAGGAATTGAAAAAGAACTCTGGCTTTACCAGCGACCACATGGCCGAGCTGAAAGATCACATCACCAGTGTGCAGACGATCGATACAGAGTTCTGGCAAACCCTGCAATCCGAGGCCATTCAGCAGGCCCACGAGATTTCCCGGGAAACGGCGGAAGACATCGCCCAGCGGACAATCGACCTGTTTGTGGCTCAGCAGCGCTCGGCGGCGTCACGGATCTACACCATTGGTCTTGCCGTAAGCCTCGGCATCTTCAGCGTCGGGATTGCCTGGCTGTCGGGCCTGTTCGGCTGAGCAGCGCCCGGATTCTGTGCCAGTCTGCCGGGGTATCCACATCGTCGTTGACCCCCGGAATGTCGACTCGGGTTGCCCGCACCTCTGCCAGCAGGCGCCCGGCGCCTCTATCCCCCTCCAGATCCAGCACCAGCGGCCAGAGCCAACGCGGCAAGTAGGCCGGTACGCCGGGCCGCCCAGCGTAATCAGCGGCAATGGGCTGATCCGGGACGCAGCGGGCCGCCTTGCCAAACGCCTCAAGGGCGTTCAGATCCAGCAGCGGCTGGTCCGCCACCAGAACAAAAACGCCCTTCACAGCGGGCCCGAGGCTTCGGAGTCCCGCAGACAAGGACGCTGACATCCCCTCTTGCCAATCCGGCGCCCGCAGCCATGAGGAAGGCTGTCGCCGACAACGAAATCGGATCAGGGGGTACCAGGCCCCGCACACTACCCGGACATCCGGGCTCAAGACTCGGCCCTGGCCAATCGCGGCGTCCAGAAGCGTATAATTGCGGGAATCCGTCCCTGCCCGGTTGCCAGACATCAGGGGCAACAGGGCTTTGGGCCGGCCAAGGCGACTGGAAGCACCGGCAGCCAGTATCAATGCCGGGAATTGCTGATCGTTGCGCTTGTCGAAGTTTAAGATGATGAGCTTGATCCAAAAAGAAATGGAGCGCTGGCCAGCCGCCAGACTGCTGTATTCGGTGATTTTTGCTAGAATTCGGCCATCAATCAACCATACCCGCCTGGAAATTTGATGAACCATCTGTTTGTAGACAACCTGACCGTTATCGATTTCGCCTACCTGGATCCGACCCGGGGGTTGGTGGGTGAAAGCTGGATTGCGGATGTGGTGCTTGGCGGGGAACTGGACGAACAGGGCATGGTGTTCGACTTCAGCAACGTAAAGCGCACCATCAAACGGGTGATCGATGAGCGTGTTGACCATCGCCTGGTGATTCCCCGTGGCTACGGGGGGCTGTCCTGGAACGAGGAGCAGCCAGACACCTTTACCTGGGCACTCACCGATGGCAGCCAGATCATTCACCGCTCGCCGGACGAAGCCATCGTCTGGCTATCTGCCGACCGGGTTGTGCCCTCAGCGGTTGCCTCCCTGTTGGAACAGGAGATCAAGGCGGTACTTCCGGCCAACGTGATTTCCGTGGAGATCAACCTCCGGGAGGAGGAAATCGACGGCGCCTACTATCACTACGTGCACGGCCTGAAAAAACACCTGGGCAACTGCCAGCGCATCGCCCACGGCCATCGCTCACCGATTCGCATCGATCGTAACGGCCACCGCGATTACGACCTGGAATGTCGTTGGGCGAAGCTCTGGCGGGATATTTACGTGGGTTCCGAGGAAGATGTGGTGCGGCGCCATGTGGGTGAAGACGGCGTTCGCTACGTTACTTTCGA
>JAWWAT010000051.1:0-12788 GCA_033721635.1 Marinobacter sp.
AAGATCACCGGCAAGCTTCGGGAAGGCATCACCGCAACAGATTTGGTGCTTACCGTCACCGAAATGCTGCGCAAGAAAGGCGTAGTGGGCAAATTCGTGGAGTTCTATGGCGACGGCCTGAAGGACATGCCGGTGGCAGACCGGGCCACCATTGCCAACATGGCCCCGGAATACGGCGCCACCTGCGGTTTCTTCCCGGTAGACGAGCAGACCATCAAGTACATGCGTCTGACCGGCCGTGAGGAAGAACAACTTGAGCTTGTGGAAGCCTACGCCAAGGCTCAGGGACTCTGGCGCGAGCCGGGTCACGAGCCGGTGTATACCGACAATCTGGAACTGGACATGGGCGAAGTCGAGGCAAGCCTGGCAGGTCCCAAGCGCCCGCAGGACCGAGTCGCCCTGAAGGATATGAAGGCATCCTTTGAGCTGCTCATGGAGACGGCCGAAGGGCCGGCCGAGACCCGGGAAGCCAATCTGGAGTCCGAGGGCGGAGGCACAGCTGTTGGTGCCCATGACTCCTATTTTGAACATCCCTCCAGCCAGCCGCTGCAGATGAACGGCGAAAAGTCCCGGCTGGACCCGGGTGCGGTGGTGATTGCAGCCATCACCTCCTGCACCAACACCTCCAACCCGAGCGTCATGATGGCCGCAGGCCTGATTGCCCAGAAAGCGGTCGAGAAAGGCTTGAACACCAAGCCCTGGGTCAAGACGTCTCTGGCGCCGGGTTCCAAAGTCGTCACGGATTACCTGAGGGTGGGTGGTTTCCAGGATGATCTGGATAAGCTCGGCTTCAACCTGGTGGGCTACGGCTGCACCACATGTATTGGTAACTCCGGGCCGCTGCCCGAGGAAGTCGAGCAGGCCATTGCCGATGGGGATATGACCGTCGCCTCGGTGCTCTCCGGTAACCGGAACTTCGAAGGCCGTGTGCATCCGCTGGTGAAAACCAACTGGCTGGCGTCTCCGCCCCTGGTGGTGGCCTATGCGTTGGCTGGCAACGTTCGCCTGGATCTCTCAAAAGATCCGCTGGGCAAAGACAAGGATGGCAATCCGGTGTATCTGAAAGACCTCTGGCCCAGCCAGCAGGAAATCGCCGAAGCCGTGGAGAAAGTGAAAACCGACATGTTCCGCAAGGAGTATGCGGAGGTCTTCGACGGCGATGCCACCTGGAAGTCCATCAAGGTGCCGGAAAGCAAAGTGTACGAGTGGTCCGACAAGTCCACCTACATCCAGCATCCGCCATTCTTTGAGGGGCTCAAGGAAGAGCCGGACGCGATCGACGATATCAAGGATGCCAACATACTGGCATTGCTGGGCGACTCGGTGACCACCGACCATATTTCTCCGGCCGGTTCTTTCAAGCCGGACACCCCTGCCGGTAAATACCTGCAGGAACACGGTGTTGAGCCGAAAGACTTCAACTCCTACGGCTCCCGCCGGGGTAACCACGAAGTCATGATGCGGGGCACCTTCGCCAACGTTCGTATCAAGAACGAAATGCTCGACGGCGTGGAAGGTGGTTTCACCAAGTTCGTGCCCACGGGCGAGCAGATGCCGATCTACGATGCCGCGATGAAGTATCAGGAGAAGGATACGCCGCTGGTCGTTATTGCCGGCAAGGAATACGGTACCGGCTCAAGCCGGGATTGGGCCGCCAAGGGTACTCGTTTGCTGGGTGTGAAAGCCGTGGTGGCGGAATCCTATGAGCGTATCCACCGCTCCAACCTGATAGGGATGGGCGTGATGCCGCTGCAGTTCCCGGAGGGCACGGATCGCAAGAGTCTGAAACTTACTGGTGAGGAAACCATCAGCATCGAAGGCCTGTCCGGCGAAATCAAGCCGGGCCAGACCCTGACAATGACGGTGAAATACAAGGATGGCTCCACGGAAAGCTGCGAGCTGAAATCACGGATAGACACTGCCAATGAGGCCGTTTACTTCAAGCATGGCGGCATTCTCCATTATGTTGTGAGAGAAATGCTGCGCAATGCCTGAATGACTGCGCTGACAAGGCATAGCGGGTTGCCGCTATGCCTCAGTCAACCACAACGCCGAACTCAGGCAAAATTTCAAAGAGAAACGAGAGAGACCCTATGACCGATCAACCGTTTCTGACAGACGTCAAAACCCTTCGTGAGAGGGCCCGCCGCCATATCGAAGAAGGGGCTCTTACCGAGGGCTATGGCGCCAACCGCGATAATGTCGTGAAGATTCTCAACGAAGCGCTGGCAACCGAAATTGTTTGCACGCTGCGGTACAAAAGCCACTACTTCCGTGCCGATGGTATCAATGCCAATGTCGCGGCCCAGGAATTCCTTGAGCACGCGGACCAGGAACAGCAGCACGCGGATTGGCTGGCCGAACGTATCGTGCAGTTGGGTGGCAAACCAAACTTTTCACCGGAAGGCCTTCTGACCCGCTCCCACGCGGAATTTGTTGAGGGAGAAACCCTGCGGGACATGGTGGTTGAAGACCTGGTTGCCGAGCGGATTGCGATCGACAGCTACCGCGAGATTGCCCGCTATCTGGGCGATCAGGATCCGACTTCCCGCCGGATTATCGAGGAGATCCTGGCGCAGGAAGAAGAGCACGCCGACGATATGGCCGGTTTGCTCGAAGGGTTGGATGGCTGAGTCTATCGAACCAGCCCAGCGTCAAGGCGCTGCCGTTCAGGTAGCGCTTTTTCGCCTAATGGCAGGCTGAGCCAAAACCTGGCGCCCTTACCTTCTTCGGAATTAAAGTCCACGGTTCCGCCCATGGCATGCATGATTTCGCGCGTAATAGACAGTCCGAGTCCTGTGCCACCCTTTGCCCTCCGATCAGACGAGTCCGCCTGTGAAAATTTCTGAAAGATCCTGTCTTTGAACTCCGTGGGTATTCCCTGTCCGCAATCAGACACGTAAATTCTTAGCTCGTTTCCCCATTGCTCGCTATACACCGCAACCTCGGAGTCTTCAGGGGAAAACTTGATGGCGTTGGAGAGCAAGTTGTTAAGTGCCTGGCAAAGCCGACCGCGATCTGCGTTTACTCGCACATCGTCGATATGCTCTGCCTTCAATGCTATCCGCTTGTCGATTGAGAAGTTTTCGAGGCTCTCTAGGCACTCATGCACGACCTCCGTGACCTCGCACTCTGCAATTTCGAAGGCCATTTTCCCGGCAACCAGCTTCTCGATATCCAATAGGTCGTTGATGAGCGCTGTCAGCTGTTGTGCATTCCTGTAAGCAATTTGCGTCAGTCTGGAGGCCTTAGGTGGTAGCTCGCCGACGGCATTATTGGATAGTAATCCCAGGGAGCCGGCAATCGATGTCAGCGGCGTGCGCAGTTCGTGACTTACAATCGAAATGAACTCGTTCTTCAGGCGATCTGCTTCCTTCCGTTCAGAGATGTCCTCGGTGACCAGCCAGATCACGGGCTCTCCGTTCTGTTTGTCCAAAGTAAGGCCCTGAAGAAGTACGGGCGTCAGCTCTCCACTTTTGTTGGGATAGTAACCCTCCAGCCCGCTAAAACGAGTATCACGTTCCAGAATGGCCTCAATATCGCGACCGGGGGGATTTGCTGATCCAGTCTTTTCCTGTGCGATGTTAAAGAAAGTCAGGGTGGTGGCTTTGTCTCCGAAAGTATTCTCAAAACTACTATTGGCCCGGATCAGCTCTTTATTTCGCGCGTTGTAAAGCCCGATTCCAAACGGTGCCAGTTGAAACAAACCCCAGAACCGGCGTTGCATTCTGTGATCGCGAAGCTGAAGCCTTGTAATCCAATACACGAAGGCTGCGATGAGGAATGCTGTAGAGCCCAACAGGCCACGAGTCAGCAGCGGTGATTCAGGTGAGTTTGGCCAACCCTGCTTGGGTTGAGCAATCAGTGTCCATCGGGTGCCTGGCAATTCAAGCTCTGTTTCGACGGGTTGTTGCCACTCAACGTTCGCTTCGCCAAAAAAAAGAGCGGAGTCTGTGCCCAGTGCTGACGTTTTGAGCAACGCGAGCTGACCGTCTTCCATGAATGAGTGCAGATCAACGGTGTCGTATAGGCGATCGAGATCCAGAATCACGGAAATGACACCCCAGAAACGACCGGAATTTTTCTCCACAATCGGAATTCTGGCTGCCAAACCCTGGCCACCCTGAACCAGCGTAAAGGGGCCGCTGAAAAGCGGTCTTCTCGAGGTTTGTAGCTCTAATAGCTGCGCGGAATCCAGTCCCTGTTTGGTGAGGTCGAGACCGAGTGCGGACTCATTTCCCGCTAGAGGGTAGACGTTGCGAATGACCAGGTCTGGGGCCAGGCCGATGTTGCGGAGTTGCGGTCCCAGCTCGAAGATAACAGACGCAAGCTGTCGGAATCGGGTTTCGGTGATGTCCGGCTGCACCGCAACATTGGCTGCCAGCCCCCAAACCGTCTGAACGTTCTGAAGAATGGTGCCTTGTAGTCTCAGATTCAGGTTGTTGAGCCTGGATTGCCAGTCCTGACGGACGTCGAGACGGTGACTCTGAGTGGCAGCATTGTCCAATACCACGGCTATCAGGAGCAGCAACGACAAGACGACCGCACGAGCAGCCACGATAATGAAGAAAAATGTTCGATTTGAGGATTTGATGGACATTTATTCCGGCGCCTGGACCAGCGAAAGCTCCAACCAAAAGGTTGCCCCTTTGCCTTCATGGGATTCGAATCCTACATCGCCGCCCATATGCGCCATGATTTCTTTTGTGATAGCCAACCCCAGCCCTGTTCCGTCTTTCGATCGTGAGGATGATGAATTGGCCTGAGCGAATTTTTGAAAGATCCGACCCCGGAAGCTGTCGGGAACACCGGGCCCTCGATCAGTCACTTCCAGCCTTGCTTTGGAGCCCGCCCGACTGACGCAGACATCCACTACCCCGCTCTCAGGAGAAAATTTAATGGCATTTGAAAGCAGGTTCGTGAGGGCTTGTATGAGCTTGCCGCTGTCGTACTCTGCGTAAAGATTCTGCGCCACTCGGTTTAGTCTGATTTCGACGCCGTGTTTGTCTGCCATTGGCTCGATTTCTTCAATGGCCGCGATTGCAGCACTGTCGAGTTTTTCCACCGATATATCAAAGCCGACGTTGCCGCTGATCAGCTTTTCAATATCGAGCAGGTCGTCGATAAGGCGCCGGAGTTGTTTGCTGTTGCGCCGAGCTATAGTCAGCATTTGCTCGGTTTTTTCAGTAATAGGGCCGGTCGCGCCGCCCAGGATCAGTTCCAAAGAGCCAGAAATTGAGGTCAATGGCGTGCGAAGTTCATGGCTAACTGTCGAGATGAACTGGTTTTTCATCTCATCGATTTTCTGGCGCTCATCAATGTTGGTAATGTAGCCGTGCCAGAGGACGCTGCCGTCGGGGAGAGCCTCCGGTTGTGCAAGCCCTTCAACCCAGCTCCAGTCGTCGGGCTCAAGTCGCACTCGATAACGATGCTGCCATTGCGATAATGATTCTGCCGACGCCTCGATCGAATCAAGCAACCCGGGCAAATCATCAGGGTGGACTCGGGCGATTGCACCGGTCGCGTCGGCTGCTGCTTCCTCAGCGTCAATGCCGTAGATATCCTTAATGCCGGGGCTGGTGTAGGGAAAACTGCTGTGTCCGTCGGGCCACAGGCGGTACTGGTAAAGCATCCCGGGTGCCTGGGTTACCAGTTTATTCAGCGTTTCTGTGTGCTGGATGCGGTAGAGGGTATCGGCTACCCAGTCTGCAAAGAGAGTAACAAACATTTCCTCGGTCGCCGTGAAGGATCGGTCCCTCGGCGCCCTTGAAGAGAAGTTTACGGTTCCGAAAATCTCTCCGTCGATCCAGATGGGGGCTGCCAGATAGGCTTCGAGGCCGAAATTCGCGTAACACGGATGTTGGCTCAAGCCGGAGTCTGCCATGTGTTCGATGGCAAGTAACTTATCGCCGGACTCGAGAAGAAGCGAGCAATACGTTTGGTCGACCGGTAGAGAGGTGCCATTTTCGATCGGCTCAGCCTGGCGCGTGTAATGCCAGTGAATGGTGTAGACGTGTTCAGTGACGCGGCTGACGATGCCGGTTTCAAGGCCCAGATAGTCGCATGCGATTTCGAGGGCTCTAGTCGCTCGTTCATTGGTATCGCCGCTGGAATCCACGGCGATTTCAGTCAGAACGTTCAGGGCCCGATTGCGGTCATCGTAATAATCCCGGAGTTCACCCATCGAGAACTCACGTTCCACCAGATCAGCCAGGTCCCGTAGGATCGTTTCTTCTTCTTGCGAGAATGACCGGGGCTTACGATCGATGATGCACAGGGTTCCAACTCTGTATCCGTGGCGGTCATGCAGCGGTGCGCCCGCGTAAAACCTAATTGCGGGGTCTCCGGTCACCAGAGGATTATCATGAAAGCGCTCGTCGTTCAGCGCGTTCTCTATGACAAAGGTTTCCTTTCGCAGGATGGCATGACCGCAAAAAGAGATATCCCGTGCGGTTTCTGGGGCGTCCAGGCCATGCCGGGACTTGAACCACTGCCGATCCTTGTCGACCAGTGAGACAAGCGCAATCGGAGCGTTTAGCGCCCGCGCGGCCATCCGTGTCAGTCGATCGAATCTTTCCTCTGGCGGCGTGTCTAACAGCGCGAGCTCATCCAGTGCTGACAATCGATGGCGCTCACTGGGCGGCAAATTAGGCGTTTTCATATTCGACTCCGGCTTTCGAGTGCTTCGACGTTGACGCGGGTAACTCCACCCAAAAACAGGCACCGTTATCGTAATAGTAGCCAACTTCACCGTTCATGAGCCTGGCCAGTTCCCGACAGATCGCAAGTCCCAAGCCGGTGCCGGCTTTGGCTCTGTCTGTTCCGGATTCTGCCTGCTCGAAACGTTGGAACAGCCGATCCTTAAAGGTTTCAGGAACTCCGTCACCCTGGTCCGCAACGGTGATTCTTATCTGCCCATTCTTGGAATTAGCCGACCAGATACTCACCATCCCATCCACAGGTGAGAATTTGATGGCGTTGCTGACAAAATTGTCCAGTATCTGCCGCAGTCTCACCGGGTCAGCAACCAGGTGTTGATCGCCAAAATCCTCCGTTCTGATGGAAACGCGGTAATGTTTCGCCATGGCACTGTTGCCTTCAGAGGCATCAGCTATGGTTTTCTGGGCACTCACTGTCTCTGGATAAACCGGAATCCGCCCGGCAACCGCTTTGTTGAAGTCCAGCAGGTCTGATATCAGGTGTTGTAGCTGTTCGCTGTTCCGGAAGGCCACGTCGACCATAGCCTGCGCCTTTGTCGGCAGTTCGCCGGCTGCGCCGGAGCGCAGCAGCTTTAGCGAGCCGTTTACGGAGGTGAGCGGGGTTCGCAGTTCATGGCTGACTGTGGATACGAATTCGTCTTTCAGGCGGTCGAGACTTTCCCGCTCTGTCATCAGCGTGTTGAACGCCGTCGCCAGGTTGCGGACTTCCGGGGGGCCGGATTCGGAAAGCCGACCCGAGGCTGAGCCATCCCGGGTCATGCTCCGTATTTTTGTAGACATGAGCTCGAGAGGACGAGTTGCGGCCCGAGTCAGGGCCAGTGCGGCTGCGGCGAGGAGCAGGGTGGCAAAAACACTCACAAGCAGGAACTCCCGGAAAGAGGCCCAGGCGGGACGGGTCGCCGTTTCATAGGGTACGGCGCGCAGGAACATCCAGCCGACCCGCTGCAGATGCTCTGTTGCATAGATCCACTTTCGACCATCACCGTCGGTGACAACACCGGAGGTAACCCCGGAAAGCGCAGCGTCCACAATGAGATCCTCTCCTGGGGCGGGTAGCTCGGGCATGGGCGCATTGGATTTCAGCGAATCAACCTGAATAAAGCGTTCGGTATCGATGACTTTGAATATTGCATTTTGATCAGTGCCTGCGGAGCTCGGGATCAGGTCGGACTCCTCCAGATTAATAATGCCGCCGGCGAAGCCCAGAAGGTCGTTGTCGTCGTTCTCAACCGGTGCCAGAAATGATAGGAGAGGTAGGCCCGTCTTGCGTCCGATAATCGGGCTGCTGATCACCGGTTCGCGGGTGGCGATGGCTCGTCGAAAGTGATCCCTGTCGGCGTAGGATGTGCCAATCCTGCCCGGGACGAAAATATTCTCTGCGATTGCAATCGCCTTTTCGTCCAACACTAGAAGGCCCTCCGAAAAATAGTCGTTCAGGGCCTCCTGGCGGCCTAGAAGGCGTTTTATGCGGTTCTCGGGAATCAGATGTTCGCCATTTGTGAGAGTTGCCGCAAAGCCTTGTAGCGCCAATATCCGTGTTTCGAGTGAGCGGTTGACCTCGTCAGCCAAGTTTCGAGTTTCAGCTAACTGTTTCTGGCTGAGAACCCGCTCGAAATCTCGGAGTAATTCGTTGTAGGCAGTTCCAAGCAATATCAGAACCGTAACGGCGCTGGTAAGAACGGTTATCAGGGCAATGCGGGTGCCGAGGGATAAGCTTTTCAAAGTACTTCCTTGGAGTAATAGCCTTGCGGCCCGTAACGTGATTTCATTACGGGTGAGAATAGTGGATTTGTTGAGCGCGGCAAACTGCCTTTGCCGGGAGAACGGGTGTGGTTGTGCAGTCCGAGAATGATGTTTCCGAGAAGTTAAAGGCTCTGAGAAGTAAATTTCTTGAGAGGGCCCGAGATGATATTCGGGAATTAAGCGCCTATGCCGAGCAGACTCGCAACGGCACACTCTCTGCAGAGGGTTTGATTCGTTGCTATCAGTCTTTGCATCGGCTCGCCGGATCCGCAGGAACTTTCGGCCTGCCTGAACTGGGCCAGCATGCTCGTTCGCTTGAAAAGCAGCTGAAAAGCCAAGCAGAGAATTTGAGCGAGTCTTCCGGTGTGCATCAGCAGTCGATCAAGGTTTCCGATGGCTTTGCCGACGGTATTGATGCCCTGGCGGAACTGCTTCAAGGCAATGCCGATCATTTGGCTACGTCTTCCGGTAATACCGCAGTAGCCCCCCAGCAACAGCACATTGATGGCAGTCATGGTATGCAGGTGCGGGTGCTGCTTGTGGATGCCGATAGGAACGGCGTCGTTGGAGCGCTGTCCAATGATCTGGCCCGTTACGGCTTTGTTTGTCACTTCGTAGACGAACAGAATGACCAGGAACTAAAGGCGTCCGTTCAGGTGAGTGACGGCGCAGTCTCTATTCTATGTCGTGATGCATCGTTGCCTACTGTTATATCCCATGTGAAATCTTGGCGAGGAGGGGGCTCTCGACGTCGACTGCCCGTCGTCGCTATCGGCGACGATGATTCTTTTGACAACAACTATCGCGTCGCGAAGGTTGGCGCCTCAGCTTATTTCGCCGCGCCGATCGATATTCCTGAACTGGCCGAGCGTGTTGAGTCCCTGGCCATGGAGCGCAGTGCCGGGGTGAATGGTCGGGTGCTGATTGTCGAGGATGACCAGGAGCTGGCGGAGCACTATTGCCTGGTGCTCCGCGCTGCCGGTATTGAGGCGCGAGCGCTGAGCGAGCCTGAACGTTTGATGCCTGAGCTCTCCACGTTTCAACCGGATATTGTTCTGATGGATGTTCAGATTGGAGATTACTCCGGTGTTACGCTCGCTCGCCTGGTTCGTTTCGAGTCTCGCTGGATAAGCTTGCCAATCATTTATCTCTCGTCTGAGGACAATCGGGACGACCAGCTGGAAGCCCTGTCCAAGGGTGCCGATGAGTTTCTCGTGAAGCCCGTTTCTGATGATTACCTCGTGCGCTCGGTTCGGATCCGCTGCTATCGCGCCAGGCAGCTTTCCGATCTGATGAATCGCGACAGCCTGACTGGGCTCCTAAAGCACTCGCTAATCAAGCAGGAGCTAGAAAAGGAATTGGCCCGCTGCCGCCGTCTTGGTCACTATTCCAGTGTTGTCATGATTGATCTGGACCATTTCAAACAAGTTAACGATACCTGGGGGCATCGTTATGGCGATATTGTGATACGAGCGCTTGCAAATCTGTTACGGAATCGCCTCAGGGAAACGGATATGATTGGCCGCTACGGTGGCGAGGAGTTTATGCTCGTTTTACCGGACTGCTCGGTCCAGTCTGCGGCAAAGCTGGTGAACGGCATAGGCGAGAGCTTTTCAGAGCTGACATTTTCGGTTGGTGAGAAAAGCTTCCATGTCACGCTCAGTGCCGGGGTTGCAGGCATTAACGACTTCGAGAGTGGAGAGATGGCACTCGAAGCAGCGGATCAGGCTCTTTATCGCCGCAAGCGTGGTGGGCGCGCTGGAGTGACGATTCACGAGGCGAAGTAATAACGGTGTTTTCTGTCATTGAGTGGTGGTTGTTTGAAAGCGCTAATCCTGGAAGACGATGATCTGGTTTCCGAACTGCTCGAGACTGTGGTTGCCGGGATTTACCCGGGCGCTCAGGTGAAGATCTCAGAAACGCTCGGGAAGGCTTACGAGCTTGTGAGTGCCACCGCTTTCGATCTCTTTATTATTGACTGGAATCTGCCGGATGGCGCCGGACTTGATCTTGTCAGAAAGGTCAGGAAAACCGATGCAGAGGTGCCGATTGTCATGGTTTCTGGTCGTTCAGACCGTGACTCCGTGCTAAAGGCTGCGCACTTTGGCATCAACGGGTACATGACGAAACCCTTCGATGTGCAACAGCTGCACGAAAGGCTCGTAAAGCTTTTACAGCCGTCGAATTCCGAAACTCCCGAGATTGGCGTTCTGCTGAAGGAATCCCTCAGTGAGTTAATCCAATTACCCTCTGACATGGATCCATCTGAGGTTCTCGAGCTCATGAACCGTCAGCAAGAGCTGTCGCCGGCCCAACTGGCAGAGCGGTGGCGAGACGAAGCAAGTCTTACGGCGCGGTTGTTGGATGTGGCCAACAGCACCTCTTTTCGCCGAACCGGTAAGCCGGTGGAAACGCTCCGGGACGCCATATCGTCGATGGGGGTGGCGCTGACGTTGAATCAGGCGCTGGCTCTAGCGCTGGATGTCTCCAGCAAGTTGAAAAACGATGTGCTTCGTGACCTTGCCAAAAAGCATTACGAAGATGCGGTCGACGTTGGGAAGGAGGCGCAGAGACTGGCAATTCGCTTGAAAAAGCAACCTGTGTTGCTGCAGAAAGCCGGGTTGCTCAGTCGGTTGGGAGAGCTCGCGGTGCTTAAAGTCCTGAACCAGTATGTGAGTTTGGGTGGCGAACTTCAGGCTGCCGAGGCTGAGCAACTGCTAAAACAGTGGGCGCAGGAATACGGCAATCGGCTCAAGGTGCAGTGGCGTCTGCCTCTGAGCACGCGGGAGCTTATCGGGTCGGTGCATCATTTGCCCAGTGACTGCACCAGGGAGGATAGGATTGCCATGCGGGCGGCGGCTCTGCTCGCGGCTGGCCGGCAGGAAACAGAGGAGTGCCAGCGTCTTCTCAGGCGGCTCGGCATCGAGACAGCGGAATCAGTCAAGGAATGATCGGATGACTTCAAAAAATACTCCAATCTCGCGGGTCATGTATGTTGAAGACGATCCGGACATTCGCGCAATTGCTGAAATTGCGCTTCAGGATGTTGGCGGTTTCGAAGCTCTGCTCTGCGAATCGGGTGATATGGCCCTAAAAAAGAGCCTTGATTTCGATCCTGAGCTGATTCTGCTGGATGTCATGATGCCCGGCATGGATGGTCCCACAACGCTTAAAGCCTTGAGGCAGCTTGATGGCATGGCCGATGTTCCTGTCATTTTCATGACCGCAAGGCTTCAGAGCTCTGAGGTCCGGGAGTATCGGGAGCTGGGGGCGTTGGGCGTAATCCCCAAGCCCTTTGACCCTATGACCTTATCGGAAAAGATCTCCGAGATTCTGAGGGATTCCCGAAGCTAGAACAGTGCAGCCTCGTAAGGCCTGGAAAGGTGCGACCGTGGGTGATTTCCGGTAGTCTGGCCAACCTGAGCCCTGTTTTGATTGAAGAGGTACCCATGTCATCCTCCCCATCCCGGGACGAACTGAAAGCCAAACTGAATCTTGAAACTTCCCGTATCCACTGGCATGAACTGCAGACCTACTTTGCCCGGGGACAGGTTGTCAGGGTGGCGCCGGAACTGGATTTGCTCGAGGTAGCCACCGAATTGGCCGCCGATAACAAAGCCCGTTTCGAACAATGGATGAAAGAGGGCAAGGTTGGCGAGGTTGCTCCGGATACCGCGCAAAGCTGGTATGACCGCAACGCAGAGCTCTGGGCAGTGGTCATCGCGCCCTGGGTTCTGGTTCAGGACAGGTCAGGTCATGTTCTGCACTGACAGCCCCACACCATGAAGCTTCACTATTTCCACGGCCGCAGCCCGCTCCGGGACCTTGTGATGGTGAACGAGAACCAGCGGGTTGAGCTGCATATCCGGCCTGTTGGCGATGGTCACTGGGGGCTGGTGGCAATGACGGGACCGGATAAGGGTCGGCCTGATGGCCAGTTCTGTCGGGGGCCCTGGCCAACCCAGGCCCGCGCGGAATCGGTTCTTAGAAGCATTGCCGGCACCATGATGGGGAAAGGTTATGAGCCCAGGCCAGGTGACTATGTGGTTTGGTCCGTGACGGCCCAACGACTTGCCCGCACCATCGGAACCCCTGAGTCTGAACAGGCCAGATCCGAGGCCGACCCTGACCAGTTCAAACCGCTAACCTGATAACCACCCCTTCTGTTTTTTTGAGGACACCATGCTGACCGGAGCCCTGCTCATTCTTGCTCCCCTGTTCCTGGGGTTTGCCATCGCCCTTGAGAATCGCAGGGCCATGACCGTGATCCATTACACGGTGGAGGGGCTGGTCTATTTTATCCTGCTGTTACTCGGTCTGGGACTC
>JAWWAT010000052.1:0-12787 GCA_033721635.1 Marinobacter sp.
CCCTGATCAACCTGCTCTTCGTTACGCCAGGCACTCACCAGTTTCACCACTCAACAAAGCAGCCCCAGACCGATTCCAATTACGGAGAGGTTCTGACAATCTGGGACCGACTGTTTCGCACCTACATCTGCCCCCTAAAGTCGCCAGAACCCGCAGCGTTTGGCCTTGAGGAGTTTTCAGAACCCAAAGACCAGCATGTTGGTGCATTGCTCGCCCTCCCGCTTCGATCGTTCGGAAAATAGCGCCGGAAGCAGGTTAATCAAGGCCCCAAGCGGCGGTCACCGCGCCAGTATTTTCTGCAACTGCTTTAACGTACGGGTATTTAGGAGGTGCTTCTTCTCCATCCAGCCCCGCCGGGCCTGGGCCACCCCGAGATGCATGAAGCCCAGGTGGTCGGTGGCATGGGCGTCGGTAGACACGGCCCCGAGCACGCCGGCTTCACGCAGCATGCCAGCGTACCGGCCAGCAAGGTCCAACCGGCTGGGCTGGGCATTGAGTTCCAGGCAACAACCACGCTCGGCAGCCGCCTCGATGACGGCTTCCAGGTCGATCTGGTAGGCCTCACGCTCGTTGATCAGTCGGCCAGTGGGATGGCCAAGGATGTTGAATCGCGGATTATCCATGGCCCGCAGCACCCGCTCCGTCTGCTTCTTTTTCGAGAGTTCAAATCTGGAGTGGATGGAGCCCACGGTGATGTCCAGCTCATCCAGGACTTCATCCGGCAGATCCAGTTTGCCGTCTTCGAGAATGTCCACCTCGATGCCCTTCAGCACCCGGATGCCGTCCAGCTCGTCATTCAGCTTGTCGATGGCCGTCATCTGCTGGCGCAGGCGCTTGGCATTCAGGCCGTTGGCCATGGTCAGGCGTTTGGAGTGATCGGTAATCGCTATGTAGTCATAGCCCAGGCGTTTAGCCTCCTCAGCCATTTCCCTGAGGCTGTTTCGACCATCGGTGGCGCTGGTGTGCATATGAAGATCGCCCCGGATATCCTTTTCCCTCACCAGATCCGGAAGTCGGCCCTCTCGGGCGGCTTCGATCTCGCCTTTGTTTTCCCGCAGCTCCGGGGGAATCCAGGGCAGTCCCACCTGCTCGAACACGTCCGTTTCCGTCTCGCCGGCGATGCGCTTGCGCCCCCGGTACACACCGTATTCGTTAACCTTGAGCTGTTTCTCCACAGCCATCTTGCGAATGGCGACATTGTGGGCCTTGGAGCCGGTGAAGTAGTGAAGCGCTGCGCCAAAACTTGCCCCCTTCACCACCCGCAGATCCACTTGTAATCCTGACTTGAGGTATACCGTGGCACGGGTCTTGCCCACTGAGACCACTTTCGCTACTTCGGGATGGCTGGTGAAGCGTTCCATCACCGGCGAGCTGTTGGCACTGGCCACCAGGATATCCAGGTCACCGACGGTTTCCTTGCGCCGACGATAGCTACCCGCCACTTCGATCTGGCTGACATCATCCAGCTCATGCAGATACTCGACCAGAGGAGCCGCCACCTGCTCGGCCTCTCCCAGGCGTGTGCGGCGATCCCGGTCGCTGAGTTTGTCTACTTCCTCGAGAATTTTCTTCTCCGTCTTGGCACCAAAACCCGCAAGCTCGCGAATTTTACCGGCTTTCGCCGCCTCCTTGAGTTCCCTCAGTGAGCTGACGCCCAGTTCATCATGGAGGGCCCGGGTACGTTTGGGCCCTAACTGGTCAAGGCGCATCAGTTCGGTGAGCTGCTCGGGCAGCTTTTTCTGCAAGGCCTGGAGTTGCGACAGATCGCCCGTTTCCACCAGTTCCTTGATCTGACCCGCCAGGTCCCCGCCAATGCCTTTGATGGCGCTCAGGTCCTCACCCTCGGCCACCCTGTCCTCCAGCGGCCGATACGAGCCCTCCACGAGGCTGGCTGCGTTACGGTAAGCACGCACCCGGAAGGGGTTGGCGCCCTGGATTTCCAGTAAATCGGCCAACTCGTGAAACTTTCGGGCGATCGCTGCGTTGTGCATAGAATTGTCTCCCTGTTCCAGCTTCAGGAATCGTCGGCCTGCTCCGCCAGCCACTCCCGAAACCACTCCTCCCGGAGATCCACCGTCTGGGAATACCAGTGGTGATCCCGGATGACCGCGTTGTCCATATGGGAAGGTGCCGTTGGCATATAAGGTCGCATGGGCACTCCCGCATCGGTGTGCAAGCCTACCCGTTTCTGGGCGGACTTCCTGGCCGGGCCGTAACTGATCAGGCTTGCCTGTGCCGCCATGTTTTCCGCCCGGGTAGCGAATGCAATAAAGTCCGCTGCCTGTTCCGCCTGATGCGAACCACGAACAATCGTCCAGCTGTTGAACCCGATCAGTTGGCCATCCCAGATCACTGAAATGGGTGCGCCTTCCATGGCCCGGGCATAAAAGAAGCGGCCGTTATAGCCAGTCGCCATGGTCGCCTGGCCGCGGGTCAGCAAGTCCACCGGCTCCTGCCCGCGGGTCCACCAGATAATCGAATCCCTTATCTCGTCCAACCTCCGTGCGGCCAGCTCAAGCCCCCGTCGTGTACTGAGCAAATCGTAAAGTTGCTCGCGAGGCACCGACAGTGACAACAGTGCCCATTCCAGTAAGCCAACCGGGGATTTACGCAACGCCCGTTTGCCGGGGAAGGTTTCCAGATCGAAAAAATCCTCCACACTGTCTGGCTTCACACCGGGAAAGGCCCGGTCATCGAAGGCAATGACGGTGGAAAACACGATCTGGGTGACAAAGCAGCGGTGAATGGCGCCATCCATGAAGTCCTCTTCCGGCGGGGTGCCGTCCGGTGCCGGCACCAGAATGTCCGCATCGATGGGTGCCAGCAGCCCCGCTTCGCACGCCGCGCTGGCATCGGACTGGATCATGTCGACGATATCCCACTCTGTTTTGCCACTGGCAAGATGCTCCCGCAGGACGTCTATGCCACCGTCGTAATGCACCGTTCTGATTGGAATGCCCGTGGCCTCAGTAAACGGATCAAAGTAGGCCCGGCGCTGACTTTCCTCGTAGGAACCGCCCCAGGTTGCCACAGTCAGAGCCTCCGGTCCCTGCTGCTCACTTTGCGCCTGCAACACGGCCGGGGCCGAGAGAACACTAGCCACGATGAGAAACAGAAACATCGATCTACGCCGCTTCATTTTCTTCCTCCCGCAGATCGTGCACGATTTCCAGATAGGCCCGTATGACGGCTTCCTCCGGAACAACGCCCAACAGTTCACCCTTGCGACTCACCAGCGGAACGGCCTCACCCAGAAACCCTCTCAGCAGGTCCATGGACTGCCACACGGAGGTCTCCTCATCAAAACGGGTAAACGAGCGACTCATTGCCTCCGTTGCTGGTGTTTCCGCCGCGCTGTTCACAACACCCTGCAGCCGGATGACGCCAAGCAGCCTTCCCTGCCCGTCGACTACCATGGCCTCGGCACGGCCTTCTCTCACCAGACGCTGACAGACGTCTCCCACCGTGTCCTGATCGAGCGCGGCGGTGTATTCGGAAGAAAGGTAGTCCCGGATCCGGTGGGTTTGCAGAATGGCTTTATCGCGCCCCAATGAAAGATCAAATCCCCGGGCGCGAAGCTGCAGGTCGAACAGCGAACGCCCGATTACCCGGTAGGAGATAAGATTGGCGAAGACCACCGAAACCATGGCGGCGATGGTCAGGTCGTAACTTCGGGTCAGCTCGAATACGATCAGGATGGTGGTCAATGGCGCCCCGATCACAGAGCTGGCCAACGCCATCATCCCGCAGATGGCATAAACGACGAGGCCGGAGTGTGGTACCGGTGCCAGGTACGGCAGTGCCAATCCGTAAAACGCGCCGAACAGAATGCCAATCAGCAACGCGGGGCTGAACACACCGCCCACAAACCCAAACCCGACACAGAGAGCGGTTACCACCAGCTTGGCGACAATGATGAGCCCGAGTTCGCCAATACCAAAGGCGTCTTCGATGGTGGCAAACCGAAGGGTTTCCTGGCCAATCCCCAGTACCTCCGGTATCCACAGGGCCACCACCCCCAGCAGAAGGCCAGCGATGGCAGGACGCGCCCAGGGAACGCCTATGTAGCGCCGCGACATGTTCGCGCTCACCCGAAGAAGGCGCATGAACACCCACGCCAGCCCGGCACAGAGCACGCCTTCCAGAGCAAAGAAAACAAATTCGTAGCTGTGCTCCACCCGATCAAAACTCACCAGGAACAGCGCCGGGCGATCAAAAATCACATTGGCAACGATGTAACCAGTAGCCGCTGCGACGGTAACCGGTGCGAAGGCACGGAGTGAGTAATGCCGGAGGATCACCTCATGGGCAAAGACCAGCCCCGCAATGGGGGCGTTGAAAGCAGTCGAAATTGCCGCCGCCACCCCGCAGGCGATGGCAATGGAGCGCTGATGACGGAGGTTCAGTCGCAACTGCCCGGCCAGATTACCGAACATCGCACCCAGATACACCAGAGGACCATACTGGCCGACCGACGCCCCGCTACCCAGAGAAACCAGGGCCGCCAGGCTAGAAACCAGGCCACTTCTGAATCCCGGCGCCGCACCGCTGGTCTGTGCCGCCAGTATGGCATCCGGCGGTGCCAGGCCACGCTTCTCCCGCACCAGAAACTGAACGAGCAGGCCAACAGCCAACCCACCGGCGGCGGGCACAAGGAGCGTTGCAGCCGCCACCAGCGTCGGCCGGTCTTCCGCCAGCACGCGGGCGTAGGGGGAGATCAGAAGCCGTTCATTCAAATAATGCACGGCATCAACAAAGCCGATCGCGGCCAGCGAAGCAGCACCGCCAACTACAATGGCCACCAGGGTCACGGTGCTGATCTGATAAGAAATCTGCGCAACACCTTTACTGTCCATAAGACAAGTAAAGGTGCGATTGGCATGATGCTCAAATGTTCAGTGCAATTCCTCGACGCCATTGCACGTCGCTTTGCCCGATGACACTCTATCAACCACGTTCATTCAAGTGACCAACCATGCCCGAAACGCAGGACCAAACCGTTTCCGAAGCCCAGATAGAGCAGGCAATCCGTTCAGCCATCGAGCGCTACTTTGACGATTGTCGGGCCCGGATCCCGGCATTCATAGACCGACATTTCCACTATCCTGGCGCGATCTCAACCAACCGGATGGCACTGGGGTGGGACATGCTTAGGGCGCCGTTCAATCTGCTGTGGGCGCCGGTCTATGCACTCGCCTGCGTGCTTAAACTGCTAATCCCGAAGAGTCCAGGTTTGAGATGGCTTCATAGACTGGCCAGCCACGTGCCCGCCGGACTTACCACCCGGGTACAACAGCATATTTCCCATCTGATCCTGGTAGAGCTTTTAAACAATGGACAGGAAAAACCATTGCTGGAGCGCTACCTGCTCGAAGAGCTGGAAGACGTCTATCAGCGCTACAATTGCGAGCCCGTGAATCACGAGCAGTTCAAGGAGCTGATCGGACCACTGGTCGCTGACACGCTCAGTCAGTATCGGGTCACCCGTACCGCTTCTGCCGATATTTCCAACAGCATTACCTGTACGGTGTTGGGCGCGTTTGCCTTTCAGAAGTTTACCCCGGGAGGCATTGGCCTCGGCGTCGTGCTCGCGTCCATGCTGGCAAAGACACTGGCCGCCAGGGACTTCATCCTTGGCGAAACTATCGGGGGCTGGTACTACAGCGTATTTCCACCAGAGCCTTCATTGGCAACAACCGCCGGCGTAATGCTTGCCGTCATGGCCGCACTGGCCGCGTTTGCGGCTTTATCCGGCATGATCTTTGACCCCATCCAGGCTGCGGTGGGTTTACACCGAAGGCGACTGCACAAACTGCTTGATCATCTGGAGAGAGACATTACGCTCCACACCCAAAGCAGCTTCCGACCAAAGGACCAGTTTGTTGCGAGGATTCTGGACACGTTCGACATGATCAGAACGAGCCTGCTCTAGTGAATGAGCACAATCTCAATGCCCTTGAAATCTCACCCATAAGCCGCAGGACATTCTATTGAAGGACATGCACAAGCAACCCTTAACTGCTTTAAGGGAAGGAGACGTTATGAAACGCAACGCAAGTGCGCACTGGGAAGGCAGTCTGAAAGAAGGTAAAGGTACGGTTTCGACACAGAGTGGAGTTCTGTCGGAACAACAGTATTCATTCAAGACCCGTTTCGAAGATGGCACTGGAACCAACCCGGAAGAACTGCTTGGGGCGGCCCATGCCGGCTGTTTTTCCATGGCGTTGTCGATGGTGCTGGGTGAATCCGATTATGTGCCTGACAGCATCGACACCAAGGCCAGTGTAACCCTGAGTGAAGAAAGCGGCGGTTTCGAAATTTCGGCCATCCATTTTGACGTGACGGCCAAGATTCCAGAAATTGACGAATCGAAATTTCTTGAAGCAGCCAACACCGCCAAGATGAACTGCCCGGTGTCAAAAGCTCTCAAATCGGACATCACCATGGACATTCATCTGGAGAACTAGCCGGTTCTTTTCTCGGGCGGATCGCAGAGGGTTCGTTTGAGCTTAACCAAGGGGAAACGCTGCTTTACCCTGCAAAAGAAGCAGTCGTTTCCCCGTTACCATGGTTATTAAACAAATCAACTCGGTAAGTCGATCTACCACGGCCGCCTAGAATTAGACTCATTTGCCGCTTTTCAGGTCGATCTGCTTCGAACCCTGATAGGTAGCCTGCCCACTTTTCCCCTTGCCCACAAATTCAACAGATCCACCTGACTTTAAAAATGCAGCAGTCTGCTCTTCGATCATTGCGGACGTTAATGTCACTTTTTCGGGCTTCTTACTCATGATGATATCCAGGTTAGCGTCGGCTTGATTACCGACATCGGCCCTTCATCATACCGGAAATGGCGAAAAATTGTTCGTTTCCTAAAGATCACTCGTAGCCCGCGCGTTCATTCTGCCTGCGTGAGCCCGGAGGTTTGAAGACCTTAATCAGTGGCGGGCAGACTCCCGCCCAACATGTTTTCGATCACAGCTGCGTTGTAGAAGGTTTCAACGCACTGGATTTTTTCCTCTCGCACCCGAAACCAGATGGCCAGTCGGACATCCCCGATCGGCTCGAAGTAGGTACGGTAATCCAGGATCGCAAACACGTGCTCGCCGTCGGCACTCAGTTGTCGCAGAACCAGGTCTTTCTGAATGGCAAACATGCCGAACTGGTAGGCAAGCATGTCGTCCCGGCTTAAAAAACGCATATTCGGACCCACGTATTCAAAGCCCTTTTCGGCCAGCAATTCCTTAGCTTCATCCAGGCGCTGAGCGCGGATGTTTTCGACGAACTGAGCCACAATTTCCTTTGGCTGCATCACCCTTCTCCAGAATCAGGAACTGACAGTGTTGATTACGCCCACTACCCTAAAAATAGCCTATTCGGACTCGCCGCAACAAAGTCATTGAGCAACCTTGGGCAGAGAACCGAAGGCTTCCCAACAGATTTACTGAGGCATCTGGTGGAGGTGTAGCATGACCAAATCCCAGCGCTGGTCGCAGAAGGTGACGGAATCCAGCGATGCCCTGAACCTGGAGCAGGGAGTATTCTCGCTTGGGGATCCAAAAGAAATCGCCCTGTCGCTGAAAAAGTCTGCAGAAGAGAGCAAGAGGCGAAAATCAGATCCTTACCGGTCAGCCATGTCTATGCTGACCTTCTACATCAACCGTGCGGGTAAACAGCTCCCGGCAGAGCAAAAAGACCGGCTGGAGGCTGCCAAGGACGAGTTGCGAGCCCTGTTTGGCAAGGCTCGGAAAAATCCATGAAGGACAACTGATTACGCAATAGTCGAGGCGCATCTTCCAGGCCGAGTGGGTCTTTGGTCACGTAGACTCTCCGAACACCCCTGTGTCAGCCAACTGCCGAATGATCTGAATCGTCTCAATATCCGTGGCCACATAGGCCTGCTCAAGATACTGGTCATAGGGCATCGAATCCCCTCGACTCTCGATGCTCGCCGTTTCATACCGGAAGCGGACAAACAGCGATGCCGGCTCAGGTTCTTCGATATCCATGACAAGCGTTGCTGCAGGAAGCGTGGTCGTTGGCTGAGTCCGGTATTCAATCCTCGACTCGTGCCAGAAGGTGACTTCGTCGACTACCTCCAGCCCCGGTAGCTGAAGCCTACGCTTAAGATAAGCCGGGCCCTGGTCAAGAATCTCATAATCATCAACACCAACAAGAAATTTGTCCGGGCGTCGAGCTCTGAGAACCAGACCCTCCCACACCTGAAATCGGGTCAGGATCGGGAGCTCTGGCTTAGTCAGGTCGTTTATCTGGACGATATGCTCGAACGTCATCTGGCCTCCTGCAGCCTTCTTTAACCACAGTGTGCCAGCCCTTCGACTACTACGGAACCCGCGTATACGCTTCCCTGACCTTGATCATAGCGATCCTGGAGTCATCTGGCTCCAGCCCGTTCTTGTTCAACTGCGCGATCACCATTCGCCCCACTCTCGGACAATGGGATCGGGGAATATTATGTTTTACAAAGATATCGGCTATGGCCTGAGGCGCGGGATCCCGGTTTGATTTGAACAGAGCGCCGATTTCCGATGCACAGGCCTGATCTACAGGGTCGGTATTCTTTTTACTTCGCCAGACCAGAAACGCAACGATGAGTACAAAAATTCCACCGATCACAAACTGCATCCTACTCTCCCATCTAATTTAGCTCGCCCGTGAGCATGCAACGGCAGTTCTCCAGTATCGGCCCGAGAAAAGCCGAATGCAGCCACCGCCAGGATCAGGGCGGACGAAACGGGGCAATGGACGGCAAAACCGCGACAGGTTTATTGTGGTATAGATCAGATCCGCCCCAGAGGTCCTCAACGTATCGAACTCATTCCTTCCCCCAACAAAGCGAGATAGTGATGACCACCGAACTCTTTTATCTGACACTGACCACGCTGCTCACAGGGGTGCTTTGGATACCTTATATCCTTGACCGTATCGCCGTGCGCGGACTCGGTGACGCCGTGGGCTATCCGGACAACCCGAAACCACAATCTCCCTGGGCCCAGCGGCTGATGAAAGCTCATGCAAATGCCGTCGAAAACCTGGTCAGTTTTGCCGTGCTGGTCCTCGTCGCCAACGTACTTCAAATCAGCACAGAAGCCACCGCTACCGCCAGCATGATTTTTTTCTGGATGCGACTGGCCCACGCAGTGGCTTTTACGTTTAAGATTCCGCTGGTTCGTACGCTGTCATTTTTCATCAGCTTCGGCGCCCAGATCGTTTTCTTCTGGACGTTGCTTACCGCCTGAAGATTTATCGCGCAAATTACCAGCTACCGCCATCAATTCAGCGGTAGCTCGGTTCTGAACAAATTTCTGTAAGTACCAGTGGCGCAAAAGCTCCGTCATATCTGCCGCAAGACGAGCCGGACTACCCAAACGTTACGGAAAAAGAAAAGCAATAAATCAGCGTAGTACGAAAACGAGGAGAATCGCGAACAACGCGATGTTCACTGCCCAGACGATCCAGGAAACCCGGCGCCGCAGACTTGCTCGCTTGATGGAATTAGTCATAGCTGAAACGCTCCGAGAGGATTCGGTCAGAGGTCGTACCTTTCTTGAGTAAATGATCCTCAACGATATCCATCATGACCGTCGGCCCGCACATCACAAAGACCCATTCGCTGAATTCTTTCTCGGAGAAAACCCTGTCGATCAGCGCGCCATCAATGAAGCCGGTCTCGCCCTCCCAGTTTGCTGGTGGTTCCGACAACACGTAGACCACATCCTCGGTCCCGAGCTCCTCCCGGTAAGCGATCTGATCAATCACCCGGTTACCGTAGATCAATCTCACCTTGCGGGGATCGTTGGTGGCCCGCATTTGCCTGAGGATGCCCAGCAGTGGCGCAAGCCCCACTCCCCCGGCAATAAGGGCAACCCCCGGTTCCGGGCGACCATCAACAGAAAGATTGCCGTAGGGGCCATCGAGATAGGCAACGGTTCCCGGTTCTATCTGGCCAACGGTGCGGGTAAAGTCACCAAGTTCTTTAATCATGAAAGATACCCGTGGTTCCTCCGCAGGTGCCGAGCAAATGGAGAAGGGATTTTCTTTCATCGAGAAGGGACTGTGCCCCACATTCAGCCAAAGAAACTGACCGGCTTTATAATCCAGCCCCGCATGCCCATCTGGCTGCACGGTCAATTCCCACTGTTTGGGTGTCAGCTGGTTCACAGAAGCCACGCGCCACGATCGGGCCTTCTGCTGAAGGGGAACCAACAGGTAGACCATGAGCAGTGACCCGACGGCCACTCCAGTCATTGCCAGCCAAACCCAGGTCATCACTGGTTCCGATCCGTAACGCCCTCCATAGACCGTGTGGTGCAAGAGAAGAAGAGCAATCAGGAGCGCGCCGATCCCGTGCATAAGGCGCCACGTCTCGTATTTATAGTCCAACTGGGTCCGGCCGATGGCCAGAAGAACAAGACTGGGAAGAAGCAGAAAAGCGCCAATTCCGCTTAAAATCGCGGAAAAATCGGTTGTGAGCGTCAATTCACGGGTAGGATCCCATGGGCGGGGACCACCGGAGGGCGTTTCCTGGTAAAGAAACGGGTGCACAAGCGCAAAAACCAGGGCCGTGCGGGCCATGATCTGGTGAAACCGCATCGTCACATCCATTCCGACGTCATTCGAAATGGCCTTGAAACGACCCGAGAGGATGAACTCCATAAGAATCATCGAGAAGGCGAGAATGCCCAGACCAGATGCCAGTTCCTGGTGGAATTCCCGCGGTGGCCCCCCGGCCCATGCCGACAAAACCAACGGCAATGTAACTGCAATAAGGTAAATAACGATTAAAAAAAGCGGTTTCATCCCTTTCGCCTGTTTTCCGTCCTCTGGTCATCCAATCTAGCCTTCCGAAGAACCCTTGGCAAAACGGTTGCAATGAAAGGCCCCTGAAACTGGGGGGATATGTTTTACTATATTCCTAAATCGCCAGAGGACTGGTTTCCATGCCCCCTCAATCCTGGGTCAGCCATTTGCGCCCTCATAAAATTCCTTTCCGGCGTCGATTCGCCAGAGCGTCCGTCGCGTTGATCTTTCGTAAAACGGAAAATGGCGACAAGGAGTTACTCTTCATCAAGCGGGCACGGCGGGAAGGCGACCCCTGGTCCGGCGATATGGCCTTCCCCGGCGGCCGGCTGCAGCCCGAAGACGATTCCGCGCGGGCTGCCGCCGAGCGGGAAACACTGGAAGAGACCGGCATTGACCTCAGTCGTCACGGCCGCTACCTGGCGCGGCTATCCGACCTGATTACCCGCCATCACAGCCGCTGGCGCCCGATGGTCGTCACTCCCTATGTGTTCGAATGGCGGGGACCAAAGACGGTCTCGCCCAATCATGAAGTGGAGCGGGTGGTCTGGGTGCCCATGAACTACCTGGCCGCCGGCGAAAACCAGAGCCAGCTTCCCTGGCGTACGCCCCTTGGCACCCTGAACATGCCCTGTTGCCGCTACCACGATGCCTGTATCTGGGGGCTGAGCTACAGCATGGTGCAGGAATTGCTGGCTCTGGCTTGCGAAAGGAATGAGAGCGCAACTGATGTCCATAGACCGTAACCGCCTCGCCGCCTTTGCCGAGGAACCCCATTTTTATCGGGGCAAATATCGGAACCTGGAGCCAGTGCCCCGACATGGCATTGGGGATTTCCTGCGCTGGCAACTGGCCCCGGGGCGCACCTTCCCGAAGGGAAAGCGCTACACGCTACTGCGCCCGGACGCGCATTCACTGACGAAACCGCCGGATAAACCACAACTGGTCTGGCTGGGCCACGCCTCGTTCCTGTTCCAGTATCGCGGCCTGAACGTGCTCACCGACCCGGTACTGTCAGACCGCGCCAGCCCCTTTCAACTGGTCGGGCCGAAGCGTTACACGCCACCAGCCTTAGCGGTAGCGGATATGCCCCCAATTCACCTGGTATTGATTTCTCATAACCACTACGACCATCTCGACGAAAAAACCGTGCACCAGTTAAACCGGCGTTTCGGCGATAGCCTGTGCTTCTGCATTCCCATGGGGCTGCGGCGTTGGTTCGAGAAACGGGGCATCCACAACCTGGTGGAACTGGACTGGTGGCAATCAAGTTCTCTATTTGGCGATCGGGAGGTTTTCTGCCTGCCGGCCCAGCACTTCAGCGGCCGCACACCCACAGACACCAACACCTCACTCTGGTGCAGCTGGCTGCTGGAGATCGACGGATTCCGGCTCTATTTCGCCGGTGATACGGGCTACGGGCGCATCTTCAGGAAAATCGGCGAGCTGTTCTCGCCCATTGATCTGGCGCTGCTGCCCATCGGAGCCTATGACCCGCGCTGGTTCATGGCGCCCGTGCACGTGGCTCCGGAAGAGGCAGTCAGCATTCATCAGGATATCGGTGCCCGACAGTCGGTGGCGATGCATTGGGGCACGTTCGTACTCACCGACGAACCCATGGACGAGCCGCCACGGCGGTTGCGGGCGGCCCTGGAGAGGCAGAATCTAAACGAAGCGGACTTCCGGGTGATGCAGCACGGGGAGGTGTGGTCGCCGAAGTAGCAGGGAGAGGAACCAGTTTCAGAAATACCCCAGTAACCTGCCAAGAACCAGCACGCTGACCCAGACTACCAGCGACAGCAAGCCCCCTACCCTCAAGGTTATTGGCATGGGAGACTTCATGGGGAGGCCCCGTATATCCTGGCGCTTAATTACCCGCCCCAGAGCCCACGCGTTCAACACACCCAGCAAGACAAGCGCAATCTTCGCCTGGAAAAGCGGAGATCTGGCGTAATCTGCGGCAGCG
>JAWWAT010000053.1:0-12664 GCA_033721635.1 Marinobacter sp.
GCAGCTCCCCGGGACACGCTGTGAATACGTCCGTGTACGCTTGACTGCAGCATC
This sequence comes from Marinobacter sp., assembly GCA_033721635.1. Classification (GTDB taxonomy): domain Bacteria; phylum Pseudomonadota; class Gammaproteobacteria; order Pseudomonadales; family Oleiphilaceae; genus Marinobacter. Next base: position 55 of record JAWWAT010000053.1, read on the forward strand.
CATGCAGCAGACAGTCCCGGGAAGCTGCACCCGCCCCACCCGTCAAACTGTATTCGGGGAGTCTGATGAATTCCCCTTTGCTCCTGCTCCTAAACTCCAGGCGCCATGAACAAACCCATTAAAAATTATCGGGCATCTTGGCCTTGGCCCGAGCCGCTTCACGGGAAATAAGCCCTTTCTGCAACAGCCGCTCGAGGCACTGATCCAGAGTCTGCATACCCAGAGAACCGCCGGTCTGAATCGACGAATACATCTGCGCGATCTTGTCTTCCCGGATCAGGTTCCGGATCGCAGACGTACCGATCATGATCTCGTGGGCCGCTATCCGGCCGCCGCCCATTTTCTTCATCAGGGTCTGGGAAATAACGGCCTGCAGGGATTCTGACAGCATCGACCTCACCATGGACTTTTCTTCTGCCGGGAACACGTCGACCACACGGTCGATGGTCTTGGCGGCGGAGGTGGTGTGCAGGGTGCCGAATACCAGGTGGCCGGTTTCGGCTGCCGTCAGCGCAAGGCGGATGGTTTCCAGATCCCGGAGCTCACCAACCAGGATGATGTCGGGGTCTTCCCGCAGGGCCGAACGCAGCGCTTCATTGAAGCCCAGGGTATCGCGATGGACTTCCCGCTGGTTCACCAGGCATTTTTTGGAGTCGTGTACGAATTCGATGGGATCTTCAATAGTAAGAACGTGTTCGTAGCGGGTGTCGTTGATGTAGTCGATCATCGCCGCCAGCGTGGTGGACTTACCGGAGCCTGTCGGGCCTGTCACCAGCACCAGCCCACGGGGCACCGAGGATACGTCCTTGAACACCTGCCCCATACCCAGGTCTTCCATGGTCAGAACCTTTGAGGGGATTGTCCGGAACACCGCACCTGCGCCACGGTTCTGGTTAAAGGCGTTAACACGGAAACGGGCAACACCGGGCACTTCAAAGGAGAAGTCGGTTTCCAGGAATTCCTCGTAATCCTTACGCTGCTTGTCGTTCATGATGTCGTAGATCAGCCCGTGGACTTCTTTGTGCTCCATGGGCGGCAGGTTGATGCGGCGAACATCACCATCTACACGAATCATCGGGGGCAGGCCGGCAGAGAGGTGCAAGTCAGACGCACCCTGTTTCGCCGAAAAGGCAAGCAGTTCAGTAATATCCATAGGAATCCTCGGAAGGCTTTTTCTTTTATCCTGGTAGCTTTCGCCCGGCGAGGCCCCGGCGAGGTTCACTTGGCATTTCAGTGACCTGCGGGTAACGTGTCACCGTACAAGTGACAGACCGAGCGTGGCAATCTCACACTATGAGCAGCATAGCAGACAACATCGGGAGCGTAACCCGACGCATACAAAAAGCAACATTGCAGGCCGGGCGGGAGCCAGGGGCCGTGCATTTGCTCGCCGTGAGTAAAACCCGACCACCCGAAGATCTCCGGGAAGCCTTCGCGGCCGGCCAGCGTGCTTTTGGTGAGAACTACCTGCAGGAAGCGCTGGAAAAGATCGAGGCGCTGTCTGACATTGATAGCCTGGAGTGGCATTTCATCGGCCCGATCCAGTCCAACAAGACCCGGCAGATTGCCTCTGCCTTCGCCTGGGTTCACAGCGTGGACCGCCTCAAGATTGCCCGTCGCCTCAGCGAACAGCGGGACCCGGAGCTGCCGCCATTGAATATCTGCCTTCAGGTCAATATTAATGAAGAAGACAGCAAATCTGGTTGCACGCTTGGGGAGTTGCCAGATCTCGTGACCGAGATCGGCGACCTGCCAAACCTTAGATTAAGAGGGTTGATGGCCATTCCGGATCCGGATCAGCCTGAAGCAGAGCTGAGAGCCAGTTTTCGGAAGCTGGCCAATACGCTCAAACAACTGAAGGCAGATCATCCCGACGCCGGCCCGCTCGACACGCTGTCCATGGGCATGTCCGGCGACCTTGAGGTCGCAATTGCGGAGGGCGCCACCTGGGTACGAGTGGGCACCGCGCTTTTCGGCAAGCGCCCAGTAAAGAGCTGAACCGGCCGGTTCCTGCTATGATCAGGGCCGGACGTTTAAACGATCAACCGGGGAGTTAACCTTGAGCACATCACCAACCATTTCTTTTATTGGTGCCGGCAACATGGCCAGCGCCATCATTGGCGGTATGCTGGACAACGGCTATCAGGCCGGCAATATCTGGGTGAGCGCGCCGGATGACGCGCACCTGCAAACAATCCGCAAGCGTTTCGGCGTGAGCGTAACCACAGACAACCGCTACTGCGCCCAGCAGGCCGATATGGTGGTGCTGGCGGTGAAACCCCAGGTAATGGCAGATGTCTGTCGAGACATTGCACCGGTGGTTCAGAATACCCGGCCACTGATGGTCTCTATTGCGGCCGGCCTGACAGCCGACACTCTGGATGGCTGGCTGGGCGGCGGCTTGCCCATGGTTCGGGTGATGCCCAACACGCCCTCCCTCGTCGGCAAGGGGGCAGCGGGCCTGTTCGCCAACAAGGAGGTGAAAGACAAACAGAAGAAGATGGTGGAATCGGTGTTTGAAAGCATCGGCTCGGCACTCTGGGTTGAGGACGAAAACCTGCTACACGCGGTTACCGCCCTCTCCGGCAGCGGCCCGGCCTATTTTTTCCTGATGCTCGAAGCGCTTGAGGAAGCTGCCACCGAAGCCGGCATTGCCGCCGGAACCGCAAGAGAGCTGGCCATCCAGACCATGGCAGGAGCCGCCGAAATGGCCGCGAGAAGCGAGCACGACCCCGGCCAGCTCAAGCGCAACGTGATGTCTCCCGGAGGAACCACCGAGCAGGCCATCAACACCTTCGAGGAAGGTGGCATGCGCGACCTGGTATCCAAAGCCTACAAGGCAGCGTTCAAACGCTCAGAAGAAATGGCCAAAGAACTGGCAGGCAAACAGTAACCGCTAACGGAGACACGGCTTCATGCTGGCAGACATTCTGATTACCATCCTGCTGATCGCATCCACGTTTTACATGACGATAGTTCTGCTCCGGTTCCTACTTCAGCTTGCCCGGGCAGATTTCTACAATCCGATCTCACAGTTCGTGGTCAAGGCCACCAATCCACTGTTGCGGCCCCTGCGCCGCTTCATCCCCGGCTGGGGCGGCGTGGACGGTGCCTCGCTGGTGCTTGCGGTCATCATTCAGGGCATCACTTTTTTCCTGATTCTGGTCGCCCTGAACGGTGGCATTCCTGCCATCAATCCAATAACGCTGCTGGTATGGGCGGTGCTGAACGTCCTGGACCTGATCGTGAAGATCTATTTCTGGTCGGTCATTGCGGTGGTGGTTGTTAGCTGGATTGCCCCCGGCAGCGGCCATCCTGCGATCCAGCTGATCGCCCAGATCACTGAGCCGGTGATGCGCCCGGTGCGCAATATCATGCCATCCATGGGCGGCCTCGACCTGTCCCCCATCATTGTGTTCCTGATTCTGAACGTTATTTCGGTGGTGATTGAACACATGAAAATGGCCGCCGGCCTGGGCTCCATCGGCCTGGGTATGTAAACCCCGTCTCAAAAATACACTTTGTAACACTTAGCCACGAAATCCATAATTGCACGGCCGCAAACTCAGGGTACTGATTTTGCGGCGCTTTTTATTGAATCCCTCCGAATCAACGCAATCCCGCCTTCATGGCTTTACCGCAAACCTGAATAGAACAGGATAGTATTACCGGTAATTAATCCGTCACCCGTGAGCACCCCGTTTTGCCCGGGATACCCGGAAGTCGCGCAGAAGGAAAATCCGATGAATCAACAGGGAACTCTGTCGCAGCAGGTAGAGGCTTACCACAACTGGAAAAAAGAGCTGATCCGCCAGATTGGCCGTTATCGGCTGTGGCTGCAGGATAACAATCTGTTTTCCGACGATGTCAGCACCCGCATTCGCCACGGGCTTGAGTTACTGGTTGAAGACGAACTGACCATTGCGTTTGTCGGGGAATATTCCCGCGGTAAGACCGAGCTGATCAACGCCCTTTTCTTCTCCGAGTACGGCCAGCGCATGCTGCCCTCCCAGGCTGGGCGCACCACCATGTGCCCCACCGAGCTGTTCTTCGATCGCAGCGCCAACCAGAATTACCTGCTGCTGTTGCCCATCGAAACCCGGAACGGCGAACTGTCCCTGCAGCAATTGCGCAAGCAGCCGGAACGCTGGGTCAAGCATGAGTTGGATGAACGCGATCCGGAAATCATGCGAGAGGTCCTGGCCGAGGTTGCCCGGGTGAAAAGCGTACCCCCTGAGGAGGCGAGAAAGCTCGGTTTCGACGAGGGCATGCTGGAACACGACCGAAATAATCCGGGCAATGTTCTGGTACCAGCCTGGCGTAACGCCCAGATCAGCATCCGCCACCCGTTGTTTGAGCGTGGCCTGCGTATTCTCGACACTCCCGGCCTGAATGCCCTGGGCTCCGAGCCGGAACTGACCATCAGCATGCTGCCCCGGGCCCATGCCGTCATCTTTGTGCTCAGTGCCGACACAGGCGTTACCGCGAGCGACATGACCATCTGGAAGGAGCACATCGACACACAGCACGCGGATCACCGCGCTGGTCGTTTTGCGGTTTTGAACAAGATCGACGTGCTCTGGGACGACCTGCAGGGGGAGCGTCACACCAACGAGGCCATCGAGCGCGTACGTGGCTACACCGCCGACCATCTGGGCATGCGCCAGCACGATGTCATCCCGGTTTCCGCCAAGCAGGGACTCGTTGCAAGGGTCAAGAAAGACACTGACCTGTTCGACCGCTCCAATGTCGGCCAGCTGGAGCAGCTGATTATCCAGCGCATTCTGATGCACAAGGAACAGCTGATCACCCAGAGCCTGATCAACGACCTGCTGGGCATGCTCCAGAACAGCCAGGCGGCAATGCAATATCGCCTGGAATCTCTGGAAGAGGAGCTCGAGGCCTGCGCCGGCGTCACCATGGACAAGGCGGCTCTGAGCCGTTTGGCCGAGCGAGCCCAGAAAGACTACGACTTCTACTACAAGAAGCTGATTACGCTGCGTTCAAGCCGTCGTCTGATGGACTCCCAGGGCGACCTGCTGAAGAAACTGGTGAGCGAAGACCGCTTCGAAGCCCATGCCGAGCGTGTGCGCACCAACATGTCGAAGAGCTGGACCACGGCTGGCATGAACCGAGCCATGGACCAGTTTTTCGAGCTGCTTGAGAGCGACCTGACCAATCTGCTGAGCGAAGGACATCTGGCCGAAAAGATGGTTGGCGCGATATATCGCCGGTATAACGAGGATAATCGGGCCCGCCACCTGGAACCCATCCCTCTTCGGGCCGGGCGCCATGTTATCGCCATCCGGGAGTTGCGCAAGAAGGCCCGACGCTTCCGCATCAGCCCCAAGAACCTGCTGACCGAGCAGTCCGTTCTCGTTCGCCGGTTTTTCAATGTCATGGTGGGCGAGGCACGCACCCTGCATGCCCGGGTGCGCCACGACGTTGAGCGCTGGCCATCCGAGGCCCTGCTGCCGATCATGCAATACTCCATGGAACAGAAGCAGCTGCTGGAGCACCAGATCCGGCGCCTTCGCGACATGGTTCGCAACGACAAGGACAGCCGGACCGAGCGCCAGCGCCTCACCAACACCATTGCCGATCTGCGCAAACAGCTGGAACTGGCCGATGCCATGCAGCGACAAATTCGCAAGCCGGCTCCTACCCTGATCCAGCAAAAAGTGGTGAACATCTCCGGCGCTGTGTAGTGTCCCGTCTGGCTCATGCCTTAACCTACTGAGCTTCTGAAAAGCCGAATGGCTAGGCGTGCTGGTGAAGATTTGGTGGTTCCAAATCGAGACAGCAGAACGACGCCATTCGGCTTTTCAGATGCTCCCGAAGGGCTTGCCTCTGAGAACTCTGAATCTGCGTTGCCAGCCTTTGATGTGGAACCACCACATCTGCAGACTGGCGCCTAGCTCAGAATTCTCAGAGGCACGCAGTAGATTAAGGCATGAGCCAGACGGGACACTAAGCCCCGCGAGAGCGACCATTCAGGCGGTTGCAGCCATCACGCCCCGGCTTTAAACTGCTGGGCTGGCGATGGCTTTGTCATTGCTTTTCCAGACACTTACGGATCGAACCAGGAACCACGCGCGCCGATGCCTGATACCCTGCCTGCGGATTCTGTCGGGATTGTCACCCCGCAGACCTATCATTTCGACGCTCCCATCGATCTGGCCTGTGGTCAGACCCTGGAAAACTATGACCTGGTGGTGGAAACCTACGGCACCCTGAATGCCGACGCCAGCAACGCGGTTCTTATCTGCCACGCCCTGAGCGGGCACCACCATGCCGCCGGCTACCATTCCGCCGAAGACCGCAAGCCTGGCTGGTGGGACAGCTGCATTGGCCCCGGCAAACCGATCGATACCGACCGTTTTTTCGTCGTCAGTCTGAACAATCTCGGCGGCTGTCACGGCAGTACCGGCCCCAACAGCCTCAACCCCGCAACCGGCAAGCCCTTCGGGCCCGAGTTCCCCGTGATCACCGTCGGCGACTGGGTCAAGAGCCAGGCGCTGCTTGCAGACCGTCTGGGCATCCAGTGCTGGGCCGCCGTTGTTGGTGGATCACTGGGTGGCATGCAGGCCCTTCAGTGGAGCCTGGACTATCCTGATCGTCTGCGCCACGCCGTGACCATTGCCTCTACGCCCCGGCTGACGGCCCAGAACATTGCGTTCAATGAAGTGGCCCGCCAGGCCATCACCTCGGACCGGGAATTTCACGATGGTCGCTACTACGACTTCGATACCGTTCCCCGACGCGGCCTGATGCTGGCGCGAATGGTTGGACACATTACCTACCTGTCCGATGCCTCCATGGGCGAGAAATTCGGCCGCGAACTTCGAGACCAGGCCTACAAGTTCGGCTACGACGCGGAATTCCAGGTTGAGAGCTACCTGCGTTATCAGGGTGAGCGCTTTTCAGAATCGTTTGACGCCAATACCTATCTGCTGATGACCCGGGCCCTCGATTACTTTGATCCGGCCTACGAGTATGGCGGGGATCTTTCCAAAGCCCTCTCAGCGGGCAACTGCGAATACCTGGTGCTGTCGTTCAGCACCGACTGGCGCTTCACGCCCGCCCGGTCGGAAGAAATGGTCAACGCCATGATTGCCGCCCGCCGCAAAGTCAGCTATGCGGAGGTGGATGCACCCTGGGGCCATGACGCGTTTCTGATTCCAACCCCCAGATACACTGATATTTTTACCGCCTACATGGACCGAGTGGCACGGGAGGTCGGCGCATGAGACCGGATCTCGAAATAATCCAGCAATGGGTCAAGCCCGGCCACCACATCCTGGATCTGGGCTGTGGCGACGGCACCCTGCTTGACTTCCTGCAGCGTGAGCGGGGCGCCAGTGGCTTCGGCCTGGAAATCAACCCGGACCACATCACCACCTGCATGGGCCGTGGCGTGGCCGTGATTGAACAGAACCTGGATACCCAGGGGCTGGGCAACTTTGATGATGGCAGTTTTGATGTTGTGCTGATGACGCAGGCGCTTCAGGCTGTTCGGCGACCAGACAAGGTCCTTGATGAAATGCTGAGGTTGGGCAATGAAGGCATTGTTACCTTCCCGAACTTTGCTCACTGGCGACTTCGCTGGGGACTGACCCTGAGTGGACGCATGCCCGAATCCGAAGCACTGCCGTATAAATGGTATAACACTCCTAACATACGGCTGTGCACCTTCAAGGATTTTGAAGCTCTGTGCCGGCAGAAAGGCATCAGAATCAAGAGCCGGCGGGTGGTAGACGGCCAGCACCAGAACAGCTGGCTGGCGCGCCTCTGGCCGAATTTGTTGGGTGAAATTGCCATTTACCGAATTACACGGGAGACCTAGCAATGACCGCAAAAACCTTTTCCATATTCCGTAACCTGCTGGCAATCACGCTGATTGGTCTGTTCAGCCTGCAGGCGCAGGCTGGCTCGAAAGATTTTGGCGAGTACACGGTACTCTGGAGCGTACTGCCCAGCACCTTCCTGGCTCCAGAAGTGTCCCAGGCCAACGATCTCCAGCGAAGCAAGGGCATCGGCATCGTCAATATTTCAATCATGAGGGAAAACGAAGACGGCTCCATGTCCCCGGTGAGTGGCCAGGTCGAAGGCAAGGTCACCAACGATGTCCAGCAAGTGCGCTTCCTGGCTTTCCGCCGGATACAGGAAGGCGACTCGGTATACTTTATCGCCGAGTACCAGTATTCCTCCGGGGAGCTGATGACCTTCAATGTTACCGCCCGCCCTACCGGACACCAGCAGGACCTGGCGGTGCGGTTTGCCCACACCCTGTTCAACGACTGAGCCTCTATGACCAGCAGACTTGTCATCGCCAGCAACAACAAAGGAAAAATCGCGGAGCTGACCGAACTGCTCTCGCCTCTGGGCATGACACCGGTTGCACAGGGCGACCTGGGCGTCGGTGAAGCCGAGGAGCCGGCGGTTACCTTTGTTGAGAACGCGATCCTCAAAGCCCGCCATGCCGCCCGGGAAACCGGGCTTCCAGCCCTGGCAGACGACAGCGGTCTGGCGGTGGATGCGCTCGGGGGGCAGCCGGGTGTCCGTTCCGCGCGCTTTGCCGGTGAGAATGCAACCGACGAGGACAACGTCGACGCCCTGCTCAACGCCATGAGTAAAGTCCCGGACGGCCAACGGGGGGCCCAGTTTCACTGTGTTCTGGTTTACCTTCGTCACGCCGACGACCCCACCCCCATCATCTGCCACGGCCGCTGGCCGGGCTCGATTCTCAGATCGTGCCAGGGCGATGGCGGCTTTGGCTATGACCCGGTATTCCTCGCGCCCGAACATGGCTGCAGCGCTGCTGAGCTGTCCCGTGCCGAGAAAAGCAGCATCAGCCACCGAGGGCGGGCCCTGAAAATCCTGATGGAACAGCTGAAGGCCGAGGCCGGATCCCGTTGATCGACCCTGAGTCCGGCAAAGACCAACAGCCATCGGTGGTTCGGCCGCCCCTAAGCCTGTACATCCACGTGCCCTGGTGCGTGCGCAAGTGCCCCTACTGTGACTTCAACTCCCATGCCTTTACCGGAACCATTCCGGAATCGGCCTACCTGCAGGCCCTGCTTGAAGATCTCGAGCAGGACCTGGCCTTTGCCACCGACCGCCCGATAGAAACCGTCTTCATTGGCGGCGGCACTCCCTCCCTGATGAGCGGCGAATTCTACGATCGCCTGTTCCGGGAGTTGCGGGCGAGGCTCTCCTTTGCAGTGGATGCCGAAATCACACTGGAAGCCAACCCGGGGACACTGGAAGCCGGCCGTTTCGAAGCCTTCCGGAAGGCGGGCATCAACCGCCTGTCGATCGGAGTCCAGAGCTTTAACTCCGACCACCTGAAAGCCCTGGGCCGAATTCATGACGCCGATGCCGCCCGTCGGGCCATCGGTGCTGCCCGCCAGGCCGGCTTCGACAACTTCAACATCGACCTGATGCACGGCCTGCCGGGCCAGACTCCGGCGCAGGCCATCGAAGACATCGAGGCGGCCCTGGAATACCAGCCACCGCATCTGTCCTGGTACCAGTTGACCCTGGAGCCGAATACCGAGTTTTATAGCCGCCCCCCAGACCTGCCGGACGACGATCATCTCTGGAACATTTATCGCCAGGGTTCTGACTTTCTGCATCGACAGGGCTATCAGGATTACGAAGTCTCGGCCTGGTGCCGTCGCGGGAAAGCCTCTCGCCATAATCTGAACTACTGGACTTTCGGGGACTACCTGGCGCTCGGGGCTGGCGCCCATGGCAAGATCAGTCTGGCCGATGGCACTATCCGCCGATACTGGAAGACCCGCCAGCCGGACGCCTACCTGAACCGGATTGGCAGCCGCACTGCCGGCTCTGATGTCATAGCGACAGAAGATCTGCCCCTGGAGTTCCTCATGAATGCCCTGAGACTACAAGAAGGAGTGGATGAAAGCCTTTTTTCTGAGCGAACGGGTTTACCCCTGACGACAGTTGGGGTAAAACTTGAACAGTTACGACATGAAAAACTGCTGGTAAGCGACCGGCTCCAGGCAACCGACTTGGGCCAGAGGTACCTTAACAGCCTGTTGGAGCGTTTTCTGTAATGGACCCTGCACACGGAGCGGCAGCATTTCCCAAAAGCCTGAAAGCCAGCCTGGTGGTGGCTGCCGTTCTGCTTTTCGCGCTGCTCATGGTAAACCAGCCGCTACAGACGGCATCGGCGCCCCAGGGCATCGTGAGCTATCAGCTGGCTGGTACCGCCGATCAGGCCCACGCCATTTTTCGTAGCTGGGGAAGAGAAGGGGTTGCCTGGGCAAAGGTTTCACTGTGGCTGGATTTTCTGTTCATTCCCGCCTACATGCTTGCGCTGATTCATCTTACCCGACATTTCACCCGCGATCGTCCGGGCATTCGCGAGCGTGTGGGAGCCCGCTGGGTACGGGCTCTGTTCGCAACTGCCGGCCTGAGCGATGGTGCCGAAAATATTCTTTTGCTCAACAATTTCAACCCGCCAACCGATGAAATGAGCCTGTCCGCGACCCTGTGCGCCCTGATCAAGTTTACGGCGCTCACGCTCGGCATCGCCGGGCTGGTGATCATTCGGGCGTCACGGCGCCACCCGCTGGCGCATCACTGACACCCGATCATCTTAGTTGGTGCGATAGAACAGCAGATCCCAAACGCCATGGCCGAGAGTTTCACCACGTTTCTCAAACTTGGTAATCGGACGATCGTCCGGACGCGGTGAATAGCCTCCTGATTCCTGTGTATTGGCAAACCCCTCGGACTCTCCCATGACCTCGAGCATGTGCTCGGCGTAGTTTTCCCAATCGGTCGCAAGGTGCAGGATACCCCCTACTCTCAGCTTGTGACGGACCCGCTGGACAAACTCATGCTGGATCAGCCGACGCTTGTGGTGTTTTTTCTTGTGCCAGGGATCCGGGAAGAACACCATCACGCGATCAAGACAGGCGTCCGGCAGGCAGAGATCAATCACATCGTTGGCATCGATACTGTAAATCCGGACATTTTCCAGACCACGATCCTCGATCTCTTTGAGCAGTGCGCCTACACCGGGCTGGTGAACTTCAACACCAATGAAATCCTGCTCGGGGGCCGCCTCGGCCATCTCGGCCAGAGACCGGCCCATACCAAAACCGATTTCCAGGTTAAGCATGTTGTCCCGGCCGAAGACTTCGCGCGGGTCGATCATGCCGTCCTCACGGGTCAGGCCGTACTTGGGCCAGCTGCGCTCGAACGCCTTCTTCTGGCCTTCTGTCATCCGGCCCTGGCGCAGAACAAAACTGCGCACGCCACGACGGGTGGTGACCGGCGATTCAGTGGCCTTGTCCTGGGAATCTTGCGGTTCTTTATGGTCTGTCATCTGCAATCCTTAACCGCAGGCAGCGGGTCATCGTTAACGGGGTTTGCCAACAGTTTACCAGAGTGTTGTCGCTCAGGCGGAGACCACCGAGTTGCGCCCCTGCTGTCGGTCCAGTTGCCGGTAACCCAGAGCTTCAACGAGATGGCTCTGTCGCAGCTCCTCGCAGCCTTCAAGATCGGCAAGCGTTCGGGCAACTCGCAATATGCGATGCAGTGCGCGGGCCGAAAGCCCCAGCTTCTCCATGGCACCGGTGAGCAACTGCTCCCCCTGGCGATCCAACCGGCACGCAACCTGCAACTCACGCCCGGACAGGGCGGCATTCAGGCAACCCCGTTCTGATTGCCGGGCTCTGGCAATCAGGACACGCTCCCGGACCCTGGCGCTTGTTTCGCCATCCCCGCCCTGCTGCATCAGTATGTCGCCGCCCTGTACCGGCACCTCAACGTGCAGGTCAAACCTGTCCAGCAGCGGGCCGGAGATTTTCGACCGGTAACGGGTAACCTGTTGCGGCGTGCACTGACACTCGATGGAGGGATGACCACTGTAGCCACAGGGGCACGGATTCATTGCACCAACCACCTGGAATCGCGCCGGGAAACTCACCTGCCGTGCCGCCCGGCTGATCGCGATTTCGCCGGTTTCCATCGGCTCACGCAACACCTCCAGCACCTTACGATCGAACTCTGGTAACTCGTCCAGAAACAGTACGCCCCTGTGCGCCAGGGAGATCTCCCCTGGCCTCGGGCTGCTTCCGCCGCCCACCAGGGCAACAGCCGAGGCGGTATGATGAGGCGCTCGGAAAGGGGGCTGGCGCCAGCCCCCGGAACGAATCGGCATCCCGGCCACCGAATGCACGCTGGCGACTTCCATGGCTGCCGCATCATCCAGTCCCGGGAGAATACCTGGCAGGCGACTGGCCAGCATACTCTTGCCGGTGCCCGGTGGGCCGAAAAACAAAAGATTGTGACTGCCTGCCGCAGCCACTTCCAATGCCCGGCGGGGAACCCGCTGACCACGGACATCCGACAGGTCTGCCACTTCCCTGTTACTGCCCGGCGCCTGTTCCAGTGACGACCTGGGGACCGGCACCAGGCGGGCGCGGCCGCTCAGGTGCTCGCAGACTGCCAGCAGATGACCGGCAGCCAGAACATCACCCTGACTGGCCAGGGCCGCTTCCTCGGCATTCCCGTGCGGAACCAGCAAACTTCGCCGACTCTCCCGGGCGGCCAGAACGGCCGGCAAAACACC
>JAWWAT010000054.1:0-12558 GCA_033721635.1 Marinobacter sp.
CGACGGCACCATGGCCGCGCCCCTGGGCAGCCACGTTAATCCCCATACCGCCGGAGGCATTCTCGAAGGTGGGTATCTGGGCTTTGCCGAACTTCAATATGCCCACATGCCACTGCCCGGCGAGTCCCTGGTCGCCTTCCTGTCAGACGGTGCTGCCGAGGAACAGCGGGGCAGCGACTGGGTCCCGCGCTGGTGGCGGGCCGAGGACTGTGGCGCCGTGATGCCGGTGATGATTGCCAACGGCCGGCGCATCGAACAACGCACCGAACTGGGCACCCGCGAAGGCCTTGAACGTTTTGAAGCACATCTTGAGCACCGGGGCTTCGTACCCTTCCGTTTCGATGGCCGAGACCCAGCCGCGTTTGTCTGTGCCCTGTATGAGATGGAGCAGGCTCTGGCTACCAATGGCGAGGCCGCTCTGAGGGGCGAAAGCAGCTATCCCGTTCGGGTGCCCTATGGCATAGCGGAAACCACCAAGGGTTACGGGTTCTATGGTGCCAGCAGCAACGCTGCGCACAACCTGCCGCTGCCCGGCAACCCGCGCATGGACGCCCGGGCCAGGGAGCTGTTTAACGAACACGTGGCCAGGCTGTGGGTCGCTCCGGACCAGCTTCAGAGCTGTATTGCTCAACTGAACCAGCACGCCACGCAATCACGCCCCCTGGAGCGGGATCATGCCCTCGCGACCCGTAATCCGCCGGATCCGCTGATCCCACGGCTGCCGGCCGATCCCGATCGCACCTCCCCCATGAAGGCTGTGGATGACTTTTTCCGTGCCCTGGTCGCTGAAAACCCCGGGCTCAGGGCGCGAGTGGGCAATCCGGACGAGCTGGCAAGCAATCGACTCGGTGGGGTCCTGGAAGATCTCAAGCACCGGGTAAACGACCCCGAGAACGACCAGGAATCAGTGCACGGCAAGATCATCACCGCGCTCAACGAAGAGGCTGTGGTCTCTGCCTGCCTGGCCAACAAGGCGGGGCTGAACCTGGTGGCCAGCTATGAGGCGTTCTGCGTGAAGATGCTCGGTGCCATTCGCCAGGAGCTGATCTTTGCCCGGCACCAGAAAGAGATTGGTAGACCGGCACGCTGGCTTGGTTTTCCCGTTATTGCCACATCCCACACCTGGGAGAACGGCAAGAACGAGCAGTCCCACCAGGACACCACCTTCTGCGAAAGCATGCTCGGGGAAATGAACGACGTATCCCGGGTCCTGTTTCCGGCTGACTACAACAGCACACTGGCGACCCTGCCATCGGTATTCAGCGAAAGAGGCAAGATCACCTGTATGGTGATTCCCAAACGCGAGCGCCCCTGTGTCTTTGACACCCGGGAGGCGGATCTGCTGGCCCGGCATGGAGCCCTGGTGGTGGACGAGGACACCTCTTCCGGCGAACCGTTGCTGCTCATGGCCAACGGTGCCTACCAGTTATCCGAAGCCATCAGGGCCTGTGAGCGCCTGCGGGAAACCGGCACCCCGTTCCGGCTGGTCTATATCCAGGAGCCGGGCCGGTTCCGCCAGCCCAGAGACACCATGGAAGCTGAAAACTGCCTGTCTGAATTCGAAATGGAGCGTCTGTTCCCGCACCGGATTCATCGCCGCGTGGCACTGACTCACATGCGCCCGGAGGTATTCCGGGGCCACCTTTACTCGCTGTTCCCGGCGCCATCGAAAGCCCGGGTCATGGGCTACATCAACCGCGGCGGCACGCTGAACGAGGCGGGAATGCTATTCGCCAACGGCTGTTCCTGGGGTCACGCCCTGGCAGCCTGTGCCAGCGTTATGGACAAGCCACCCGGCGAATGGCTTTCCAGCGCCGAACTGGCAGCCGTGGAGGGCCGGGGGGACCCGGCGATCATTACCCGGGGCCTGCCCTGAGCAGGCGCTTTCTCAACGCGGTCTCGACCTCCAGAATCACCAGAACCAACACGCCAGCCACTGCCGCAAAGCCAAGCGCTTGCAGGCTGAGCGCTTGGGTGCCAAAAGTCTGGTTAAACCAGGGCAAATAAGTGAACAACAGCTGCAACGCGATTACCGTGGCAACCGCCAACAGCACGATCGGCGTGCCCAAAACCCCACGCAGCGTGATCGAAGCCGAGTCGAGATAGCGCACGGCAAACAGGTAAAATACCTCCATAGCCACGAGGGTATTGACCGCAAGCGTACGGGCAATATTTTCGTCCCCGTAGTGGTGCATGGCCCAGTACCACGCGGCGAAGATACCTGACAGAAAAAGCAGCGACACGAAAACTACCCGCCACACTACGAACCCCCGCAAAAGGGACTCGCTTCTGGGCCTGGGAGGGTGCTTCATAACCCCGGGCTCGGCCGGTTCGAAAGCGAGCGTCATGGCGAGCACGACAGAACTGACCATATTGACCCAGATAATCTGCAAGGCAGAGATGGGAAGAGTGAGCCCCAACAGCAGGGCGGTGACCAGGCTGATGGACTCGCCACCATTGACGGGGAGCAGGAAGGCAATGCCTTTTTTAAGGTTTGTGTAGACCGTTCTGCCCTCGCGTACCGCTGCAGCAATACTGGCAAAATTGTCATCCAACAATACCACTGAAGACGCCTCGCGGGCCGCTTCCGAGCCCTTCACCCCCATTGCGATTCCGACATCCGCCCGTTTCAGTGCCGGGGCATCATTCACCCCGTCACCGGTCATGGCCACAACCCCGTGCAATGCCTGAAGTGCTGTCACCAGCCGCAACTTGTGTTCCGGGCTCGTTCGGGCAAAGACATCGACTTCGCCAACGAGATCTCGGAGCTGGTCATCATCCAACTGGTCCAGTTCCTTGCCGGTCAGCACCCGCTCGGTATTTTTCAGGCCCAGCTTGCGGGCAATAGCACCAGCCGTAACACCATGATCACCGGTAATCATTTTGACCCGGATTCCGGCATCGTGGCACTCTGCAATCGCCCGAATGGCTTCCTGCCGGGGCGGATCCAGAAGCCCGACCAGGCCAAGCAGCTCGGCGCCCTGTTCCAGATCCTCGATGGCCAACTCACTGGTGCCCCGCTCTGCCGGCTTCCGGGCCAGGGCCAGCACTCTGAGGCCATCCGACGCCATGTCTGTAATGACCTGCTCCCAGAAATCCCGGCGCAGCGCCCCGGCTTCCCCGGATTCGGCAACCTCGCTGACACACATATCCAGGATTCGCTCCGGCGCCCCCTTCAGGTAGATCACGCTATGCCCGTGGTGGTCGTGGTTCAGCGTGGCCATGAAGCGATTCTGCGTGTCGAATGGTATTTCATCTTTCCGCGGCCAGTCGGCGGCACTGCTGTCGACATCAAACCGGGCTTTGCGGGCGAACACCGAAAGCGCGGCCTCCATGGGATCACCCGTGATTTTGACTGTGCCGGAATCATGATGGACGTGAGCGTCGTTACAAAGGGCCGCAGCCCGGGCAAGTTCGTCCAGCAGGGCAGAGTCCGACGGATGTCCCTGTTCGGCATTCACCGCACCATCAAAATCGTAACCCTCGCCGGTCACCTCCAGCCGGACACCTGACAATACCGCCCGGGTTACCATCATTTCGTTACGGGTGAGGGTTCCGGTTTTATCCGAACAGATTACCGAGACGGCGCCCAGGGTTTCGATAACCGGCATTCGACGAACCACAGCCTGACGACGCGCCATCTGGCGTACACCAATGGCCAGGGTAATGGTGAGAATCGCCGGTAGCCCCTCGGGAATAGCCGCAACGATCAGGCCCACCACGGCCATGAACAGCTCCCGGAATGGCAGTCCACTGAAGACAGACCCGCCAACAAAAATCGCGATACCGGCAATCACAACCACGATGGAGAGAATGCGAGCGAATCTGTCCATCTGTTCCAGCAGGGGTGTCTTCAGTGTCGTGGTCTGGGCAAGCAGGCCGGAAATACGGCCGATTTCGGTCCTGGCGCCTGTGCGGACTACAACACCTCGACCGGTGCCGGTCGCAACCATGGTGCCAGAGAAGGCCATCCCGGACTGGTCCCCCAGGGGAGCATCTGCAGTGACCGCCTCTGTGGACTTTTCAACAGCCTCCGACTCACCCGTGAGGATGGCCTCATCGATTTTCAGGTTATGGGACTTCTCCAGACGAAGATCGGCCGGCACCCGGTCCCCCGGCTCCAACAGCACGGTATCACCCGGAACCAGATTCGCCGCGTCTATCTGATGTTGGCCATCGGACCGCACCACACGGGCTTTCGGGGCAAGCATGTGACGAATGGCAGAAAGAGCCTGCTCGGCCTTTCCCTCCTGGACAAAGCCCACCAGGGTCTGGATAACAACAACGGCAAGAATAACGCCCGCATCCACCCAGTGGCCCAGGCTCGCGGTAATGACCGAGGCTGCTGCCAACACGTAAATCAGAAAATTCCTGAGTTGCCGGGCCAGCCTGGCCCACGGCCCCCCTGCACGGGCCTCCGGCAGCGCATTGGGGCCGTGACTGGCAAGCCGGTGGCGAACCTCATCATCAGCCAGCGGCGCCTCGGCACTTAGCTTCCGCCTGGCATCAGCAGGCTGAAGTACATGCCAATCAAGCTCCAGCTGCTGACGCTCACTGCCTTTGAGTTCCACCGATTCCGACATAACGTCAAAGCTCCCTGCCTCTGCAACATCACCATTAAACCCCGGAACGAACCGGGGACGGCTTGCGCTGAATCAAAGACGGAACGAACTACCGCGGGCAGCCTCAATCCCTGAGCCCTGGAACAAAAAAGGGGAGCTGCCCGCTCCCCGATTGTTGCTTTCTTGTGTCCGAGCTATCCGCTTATGAACACCGGGCCAACGCCGAAGTTCCAGAGGATGACAGAGCCTACCCGGGTAGATACCAGAATCACCAGGGCGACAGTGAGCAAGGCACCGGCATACATGACGGCCCGTTCCTTTTCGATACCCATGACGATCGGGAGACCGTCATACATGAGGTAAGCCCCGTAACAAGCCGCCACAAGGAAGACGATGGCGTTGAACCAGGGCACCGGGTACAGCAGGGCAAAACCCGCCAGGAACAGGGGCGTGCACGAATAGGCAGCTAACGCAATGCCGTTGGAGGGCACGTGCTCTTCTTTAGCACCATAGGTTTTCGCCATCCAGTTGATGGCGTAGCCCAGAGCAAAGACGCCTACGAGCATCGCCAGATAGGTGAGCACACTAAGCTGCATTGCACTGATCTCGGTTAACTTGATCAGTCGTTCGTTGCCTACTGTCCAGCCGAAATAGGCCGTCGAAATATAAGCGCAGATAGGAGCAATGGCCGCCAGAATCAGGACATAGGCAACATAGACCCGGCGCGGTGTTTCATGTTCTTTTCGTATGGAAGCCCACTCTTCATCAGGATGGGTGAAGAGACCGAACGCATGTGACAGGAGCATGGATGACCCCCTCTCTTTTCTATTGTTGGTAGTTATACGTACGGAAAGCGGAAACTGTCAGATCAGAAGCCGTTCCCTACTCTTAACTATAGTCAAGAACGGCGATCAGGAAAGGGAAATTGATCAAAATCCAGCCTGAGATTTTGGGCTCTCATTCACAGGTCGTGAAAGTCGGCTTTTGACGGCAGGGCATCGAAGGCACCGAACCGCGTGGCAGTGATGGAACCACACCGGCTTGCGAATCCCAGGGCCCGCTCGAGGTTACCGGGCTGGGCGAGCCACGCCCCGAATCGGTCCGCGGTTACCCCATGGCCGGCCAGTTGGTATAGCAGGCCGGCAACAAATGCATCGCCGGCAGCGGTGGTATCCACCGCCTGAACCTCCGGCGGCACAAGCCTGTGCTGCTGCTCACTCGCCCAGGCCCGAAGTGCGTTGGGGCCGTCAGACACCAACACCAACTGAACACCCTGACCACACAGCTCACCGATCAACGCGTCGCTCTGGTGACCATAAAGCGCTGTCAGCTCTTCCTGGCTGAATTTCACCAGGTCTGCCTCCAGGGCCAGGGCACGAATCTGCTCCGGCGCCCGTTCCGGATCCGGCCAGAGCGGTTCCCGGTAATTAACATCGAAGCTCACGAGGCAACCCGCCTTTCGTGCCCGAGCGACCAGGGCCAGGGTCGTCTCCTCAATAACGGGCTCGGTGAGGGTATTTGAACAGATGTGAAAGATCGGCTGTCCGGCAAAAGCGCTGTCCGGCAGTTGTTCCGGCTCATACAGCAGATCCGCCGTGGCATTGCGGTAGAAGGTAAAGCTGCGTTCACCAGCTTCATCCAGTGCGATCATTGCCAGCGCCGTGTTGGCGCAGTGGGTCTGCAACAGCAGCGACGTATCCACACCGAACCCGACCAGGGAGGCAAGGATCTGGTTGCCAAAAAGATCAGCACCGACCTGACCGGCAAATCCGGACCTGCCACCAAGCCGGGCCACACCGACCGCAACATTGGCGGGGGCGCCACCGGGCTGGGGAACGAAACGCAGTTGCCCGTCAACGCTTTCACCGCGCATGTCGATCAGGGCTTCACCGAAGCAGAGTACGTCAAATGGCATCATGGCGGGCTCTTTTGCTATGTGGAGGGATCAGGGGCAGCTTTCGCGCACCAACAGACAGGTGGGCAACAGCACGTTGGCGTCTTCCTGCTCACCCAGGAAAATCCGGGCGGCGATACGTCCCTTTTCCGCACTCTGCTGATAGACCGTGGTCAGCGACGGATGGATGTTGGCGCCCTCGGGAATACCGTCAAATCCGACAATCCGGACGTCCTCGGGCACTCTCAGCCCCATCTGCAAAGCCGCCTGAATAGCAGCCAGCGCGATCCGGTCACTCATACACAGCAACAGGTCCGGCCTGGGGCTGCTGGTCAGGGCTTCCCGTGCCGCCTGATAGGCGTCCTGGTGGGTATTGGTGGGTGTCGACCAGATGCGTTCAGAGGGCACCCGGTAACCGGCCGCTTCCAGGGCATCGGTATAACCGTGGAGCCGGCGGACGGAAATCGCTCTTGCCTCGTTGAACAGCTCCCGGTCGCGGATACGGCAGACTCGATCGGTGTCCACCAGGCGGAGGCCGAGAATCGCGACGTTTTCAGGGGGCTGCCGGAGCGCATGTTCGGCGCTGCGGCGGGCGCCTTCATAGTTGTCGATGTTGACCCAGGTGCAGCCCTCGAGATCAAAATCCACGGCCACCATGGTCTTGCCGTGCTGCAGCAGCCGATCGTAGGTTCTGCCTTTTTTCAGCCACCCGTAGACAATAAATCCGTCCACCATGGATTCCTGAAGCCGGCTCCGATGCTCATCATCGTCCTGGCTGGAAAGCAGCAGCATGTTCATGTGGCGTCGATCGAGAACCTCCGCGAGGCCATGCAGGAATTCACTGGCAACCGGGTCGGTCAAACTGTAGGCGAGGTTATCCGCAAGCATCACTCCAACGTTGCCGGTTCGACCCGTGCGCAGGCTCCGGGCTGCAGCGTTCGGGCCCATGTAACCCAGACGCTTGCACTCTTCCAGAATCCAGCGGCGACGGGCTTCAGACAGCTGATCCGGCCGATTGAAGGCATTGGAAATGGTGGCGGTGGAAACATTCAGTTTCTCCGCCATCAGCTTCACCGTCAGACGCCTCGGCTTTTCCGTCACACTCGTCTCTCCTACCCCTGGTTCTCGGATTTCACTGGGTCGCCGCCAGCCTTTCCGCCGCCTCGGCTTCCGCCTGGAAGGGACCGAGGGCCCGGCCACCAGCCTCGAACACATGCACCAGTGCCGGCTCGGTGGTCAGCGCCACGCGCTGCCCGGTCTGCACCTCGCAGGGTACCGGCTGGCGCACGACCATGAGCTCCTGCATGCCGGGCAGCTCGACATAGACATAGGCTTCGTTCCCGAGATATTCAACGTTAACCACTTCAAGGCCATGGTCCGGCCCGGACAACGCCAGGCTGAAATGTTCCGGGCGAACGCCCACGGTCACCGAGTCACCATCACTCAGGCCGGAGGTCTCCCGGTTGACGGTCACCTCACCCAGGCCATGGATATCAATGGCCGTTGTTGATGCGCCGGTCTCTCCTGAAACCCTGCCGGGCATCAGGTTCATTTTCGGGGAACCGATGAATCCGGCCACAAACAGGCTGGCCGGGGTCTCGTAGAGTTCGTAGGGCGTACCGACCTGTTCGATATTGCCGCCGTTGAGTACCACTATCTTGTCGGCCAGGGTCATGGCCTCAACCTGATCGTGGGTGACGTAGATCATGGTGGACTGCAGGCGATCGTGGAGCTTGGCGATTTCCGTGCGCATCTGTACCCGGAGACTGGCATCCAGATTGGACAGCGGTTCGTCGAACAGCATGATCTTGGGTTCACGGGCCATGGCCCTGCCGATGGCCACCCGCTGACGTTGGCCACCGGACAATTCCCGGGGTTTACGATCCAGCAACTTCTCCAGTTGCAGGACTTCGGCAGTTTTTTCCACCCATTCTCGAATCTTGTTCTTTTTGGCCTTGCCCAGTTTCAGGCCAAAGGCGATGTTCTCATACACCGACATGTGGGGATACAGGGCGTAGGACTGGAACACCATGCCCACACCCCGCTCTTTTGGCGACTGGTCTGTGACCACCTCCCCATCTATTTCGATATCCCCGCTGGTGGGGTCTTCCAACCCGGCAATCAGCCGGAGCATGGTCGACTTGCCGCAACCCGAAGGACCGACAAAAACAACGAATTCGCCGTCTTCGATGCGCAGGTTCACGCACGGCAGTATCTCAATCTGTCCAAAGGTCTTGTTTATATTTTTCAGTTCCACGCATGCCATGGTGGAGACTCCTCTGTTAGTCGCCCGGTCAGGACCGGGCGCCGCGAAGTTTTACAACTCTGCAAATAACGCCTGATAAGGCGGCAGTACAAGGTCGCCGCCATCGATATGGCCGGTAAAGCCATGATCGGTGGCAAGCCGAGCAATGCCGCAGGGCACTGGTATGCGAAGTTCCCGGCCGGTGACATTGAGCGCAACCAGCATGGACTGTTCCTCTGTCTTGCGAACCCAGCAAAGCGCATCGCCGGTGTTTTCGATCAGCTCCAGCTCGCCTCGCACCAGTGCCGGCTGGTTCTGCCGCCAGCGGATCAGACGGCGGACGCTATTGAGGGTTGAGTCCGGGCTGCCTTCCTGGCTCTGCACCGACAGCTCCAGATGGTGGCGATCAACCGGGAGCCAGGGCGTGCCAGTAGTGAAACCACCGTTGGCTTCCGCGGTCCAGGGCATGGGCGTGCGACAACCATCCCGGCCCTTGAACTCCGGCCAGAATTCGATGCCGTAGGGGTCCTGCAGGGCTTCGAACGGCACCCAGGCTTCCGGCAGACCGAGCTCCTCGCCCTGGTAAATACACACGCTGCCACGAAGCGAGAGCAGCAGGGCCATCAGCACCCGGGCGTAGGCGTGGGGATCCTCCGCATGCTCACCCCAGCGTGAGACCACCCGCACCACGTCATGATTGCTTAGGGCCCAACAGGCCCAGCCATCGCCAAGGCCATCCTGGAACCGGCGCACCACATCGCGAACCCATTCCGGGCCATGCTGGTCGGAGAGCAGGTCAAAGGAATAGGCCATGTGCAGGCGGTGGCTGCCGTGGGTGTACTCGGCCATGCGCTCCAGTGGCCGGTCGTCGCCGATCTCGCCCACCAGGCTGGTGTCCGGAAACTCGTCCATGAGGGCACGAAGGTCCTCCAGGAACGCCAGGTTCTCGGGCTGGCTGAGATCGTACACGTGGCGCTGATAGGTATAGGGGTTCACACCTTTGGCCACAAAGGTCTTGTTCTCGCCAGCGGGAACGGCCGGGTTATTCTCCAGCCCCTGGCTGTGGTAGTAGAAGTTCACGGTGTCCAGGCGGAAACCATCCGCGCCCAGCTCCAACCAGAACCGCATATTGTCCAGCTGAGCCTGGCGCACCGCCGGGTTGTGGAAGTTCAGGTCCGGCTGGCTGGCCAGGAAGTTGTGGAGGTAGTACTGGCCCCGGCGACTGTCCCAGGCCCAGGCACTGCCCCCAAAAATGGACAGCCAGTTGTTGGGCGGCGTGCCATCGGGTTTCGGATCGGCCCAGACAAACCAGTCGGCCCTGGGGTTATCCCGGCTGGAGCGGCTTTCCTCGAACCAGGGATGGTTTTCCGCGGTGTGGCTGAGCACCTGGTCGATGATCACCTTAAGGCCCAGGCGATGGGCTTCGGCCACAAGCGCCCGGTAATCATCCATGTCCCCGAATATCGGGTCGACCCCGCGGTAGTCAGAGACGTCGTAGCCGAAGTCTTTCATGGGTGAGGTGAAGAACGGAGACAGCCAGATAGCGTCCACGCCCAGGGAGGCGACGTAGGGCAGTTTCCGGGTAACGCCCTTCAGGTCGCCAATACCATCCCCGTTGCTGTCGAGAAAACTGCGGGGATAGATCTGGTAGATAATGCCTCCTTTCCACCAGGGCTGTGACTGGGTCATACAATAACTCCTCAATTAACCTTTCACCGCACCCGCCGTGAGGCCGGATACGATACGACGTTGGAAAATCAGCACCAGCAACACCAGCGGCACCGTAACGATGACAGACGCCGCCATCAGGTTGCCCCAGGGCAGCTCGTACTGGGAGCCGCCGGTCAGCAGGGCAATGGCGACAGGCACGGTGCGCTGGTCATCGGTGAGGGTGAAGGTGAGTGCAAACAGGAACTCGTTCCAGGCAGCGATAAACGCCAGCAGGCCTGTCGTGGCCATGGCAGGCCACATTAACGGGATAAACACCTTGAACAACGTGGTCATGGGCGAGGCCCCGTCAACAATGGCGGCCTCTTCCAACTCCTTCGGCAACTGCCGCATGAAGGTGGTCAGAATCCACACCGTGAACGGCAACGTGAAGATTGTGTAGGAGAAGATCAGCGCCAGTGGGTTGTTGTACAGGTCCAGGGCCCGGATCACCTCGAACAGCCCGGAAAGCACCGCCACCTGGGGAAACATCGAAACCCCGAGCACAATCATCAGCACCGCGCTGCGACCCCGGAACTGCACCCTGCCAAGGGCGTAGGCGGCGGTCAGGCCAAATGCCATGGCAATGATCACCGTGGCGAAGGACACCAGTACCGAATTCCAGATGCTGCCCATGAAGGAGCCGTCACCGATTACCGACACATAATTGGAGAAATCGAAGGCGCTTACCCACCAGGTCACATCGAACAGCTCGGAACCGCTCTTGAACGAGGTCACGATCGCGTAATAGAACGGGAACACCGTAAACAACAGGATCCCTGCCAGCAGGATGGCGAAACCGGTTTTCGCCGCGATTTTCTTCAGCAGTTTGCGGTTCATGCCTCACCCCCGATCTGTTTGCGGCCGAGATAGAGATAGCTGATGGTCAGCAGGGCAATGATCAGGAACAGCACCGTGGAAGCCGCCGAGCCGTATCCGACATCCTGGAATTCCACCAGCTGCTGACGGGCGTACACCGACATGGACATGGTGTCCGCACTGTTGGATGTCAGCACGTAGATCACATCGAACACCCGCAGGGCATCGAGCACCCGGAAAATGATCGCGACCATCAACGCCGGCAGGATCAGCGGCAGGGTGACCTTGAAAAACACCCGAACAGGATGAATGCCGTCCACTTTTGCCGCCTCATAGCAGTCCGAGGGCAGCATCTGCAGGGCCGCCAGTGTGAGCAGGGCCATGAAGGGCGTGGTTTTCCAGACATCGACCATAATGACCGCCCACATGGACAGATCGGCGTTGGCCGTCCAGTTCAGCGGCTCTGATATCAGACCTATGCCCAGCAGCATTTCGTTGATGATCCCGAACTGGTCGTGGAGCATCCATCCCCACATCTTGGCGGACACGATGGTGGGCACTGCCCAGGGAATCAGGGTGGCAGCCCGGACCCAGCCCCGACCACGGAACTGCGCGTTCAGGGTCAGCGCAATGATCAGCCCCAGCACGGTTTCCATACCCACCGACACCACCGTGAAGAAAAGCGTGTTCCACACGGCATTCCACCAGGTCGGATCTGCCAGCACGCCGTACCAGGCGCCGTTGTCGTAGACCAGGTAGTTCTCGAAACCCACCAGGCCATAATCACTGATGTTGGAGAAACTGGCATCGGTGAAACTGAACCAGATGGTTCGCATCAGTGGCCAGCCCGCCACGGCAGCCAGCACCACCAGCATGGGAATCAGGAACAGCCATGCCGCTCGCAGGCGCTGGCGGCGCACCCGGCTGGCTTGCCGTTTGGCGGGAAAGGCCCGGGCCGGCGATTTGCCGCCCGCGGCCGTTTCTACAGGTGCCGGTGTGGTATGAGCCATGGCCGGTTACCAGCCCCGACGGCCAAGACGCTGAAGCTGACGCTCCAGACTGTTCAACGCCTGTTCTGGCTCCGCCTCGCCAGAGAGCACCTGATGGGTAGCATTGAAGAACGCGTTACTGACCCGGCCGTAGCTTTCACCGGTCACAGAAGAAGGCCTTGGTACACCGTTCTTGAAAGTTTCGAACAGTTCGCCAAAGAAGGGCACTGCCGTGAGAACGTCCTCGTCTTCATACAGACCTGGAATCGTGGGGTTATAGCTGCCCTGAATCGCCCGGCGTTTCTGCTCTTCATAGCTGGTGAGGAACCGGACCAGATCTGC
>JAWWAT010000055.1:0-12391 GCA_033721635.1 Marinobacter sp.
AATCTTCTGCCTGTGCCGGTGCTCGATGGTGGTCATATTGTTTATTACACGATCGAAGCGCTCCGAGGGAAACCGCTTTCCGAGGAGGCTCAGGCGTTTGGATTACGAATTGGTATGGCAATGATCCTCACATTAATGGTGTTTGCTCTTTACAACGACCTGATGCGGTTGTGAGAATTGCGAGCTCCTTACGCGCATTAACCAGGCGAAATATTTGAATGAGACGTTCTCTTCTAGGTGTAGCCGTTGGCCTCGCTGTAGCCGTGTCCGGCCTGAAGCCAGCACTTGCTGATCAGTTCACTGTTGCGGATATTGAGGTGGAAGGCCTGCAGAGGGTTTCGGCGGGTACTGTTTTTTCCGCGTTCCCTGTCAACATTGGTGAGCAGGTGGATGAGACTGAGCTGGCTGATGCGATCAAATCGCTGTTCCGGACCGGGCTTTTTACCGATATTGAAGCCAGCCGGGATGCCGGCGTACTTATCCTGACAGTTCGTGAACGCCCCTCCATCAGCGACATCGAGATTGAGGGCAACAAGAATATCGAAACCGAGATGTTGATGGATGCCCTCGCCGGTGCCGGGCTTCAGGAAGGCCAGGTGTTCCGTCGTGCCACCCTGGAACGTCTGGAGCTGGAGATTCTGCGTTCATACATTGCCCAGGGCCGCTATAACGCCCGGGTTAAGGCAACGGCGGAAGAGCTACCCAGAAACCGGGTTGCGATTCGTCTTGATATTAACGAAGGCTCTGTTGCCGCGATTCATCACATTAACCTTATTGGTAACAAGGATTTCAGCGACGAGGATCTGCAAGAGCTGTTCGAGTTGCAGACCACGAGTTGGTGGAACTCGATAACCAACGCCGACAAGTACGCCAGGGAGCGTCTGAGCGGCGATCTTGAGTCGCTCCGGTCGTTTTATCTTGATCGCGGTTATCTCGACTTCAATGTCGAATCCAGCCAGATATCGATTTCGCCTGACAAGCAAAAGGTATTCATCGCGATTGCCCTGAATGAGGGGCCTCAGTACACCATTTCCGAGATCAATCTTCGCGGCGAGCTCATCGTGGGTGAAGAGGAGTTACGCTCGCTGATTCCGGTTGAGGAGGGCGACGTATTTTCCCGGTCCCGCATGACGGCCATTTCAGAATCCCTGGCATTCCGGCTCGGGCGTGAGGGCTATGCCTTTGCGAACGTTAACGCCGTTCCCGAGCCCGGTGAGAACAACACGGCCGCGGTTACCTTTTTCGTGGAGCCGGGCAAACGGGCCTATGTGCGCAGGATCAACTTCGACGGCAACGTGTCGACCCGTGATGATGTGCTTCGCCAGGAAATGACGCAAATGGAAGGCGGCGTGGCCTCCTCCGATCGCATCGAGTTCTCCAAGACCAGGCTGGAGCGCCTTGGTTTTTTCCAGACTGTGAACGTGGATACCGTTCCGGTGCCCGGCACCGACGATCTGGTCGATGTGAACTACTCCGTTGAGGAACAGCCAACCGGCAGTCTGTCCGCGTCTGTCGGCTTCTCCCAGGATTCCGGCGTAATTCTTGGTGCCAATGTCTCCGAGAACAATTTCTTCGGCACCGGTAAACGGGTGTCCTTCGGTGTGAACGTCAGTAATTCCATCAAGAGTGCAAATATCTCCTACCTGGATCCTTACTACACCGTGGACGGAGTGAGCAGGGGCTTCAGTGTGTTCGCTCGGGAGACTGACTATGAAGAAGAAGACATTTCCTCCTTCCTCCTCGATGAGTATGGCGGGCGTGTCACCTTCGGGTACCCGACGGACAGCATTACCCGCCTGAATTTCGGCGCTGGCGTGACTCAGTCAAACCTGAAGGAAGGCTTGTTCACCTCCAAAGAGGTGAGTGATTTTATTGATGAGGAAGGCGACTCGTTCACCAATTTCTTCCTGTTCGGAAGCTGGCGTCGAAGTACCCTGAACCGGGGCGTGTTACCGACCGACGGTTATAGTCATTCCCTGTCAATTGACCTGGCCGTACCGGGTAGTGATCTGACCTTCTACAAGGCCACCCACAAAACCGACTTCTACTATCCTGTAACTGACGACAATCGTTGGGTCTTCCGGGCTCGATCAGAAATCGGCTACGGCGATGGTTATGGCG
Organism: Marinobacter sp.; assembly: GCA_033721635.1. Taxonomy (GTDB): domain Bacteria; phylum Pseudomonadota; class Gammaproteobacteria; order Pseudomonadales; family Oleiphilaceae; genus Marinobacter. The sequence goes on from JAWWAT010000055.1 coordinate 2,122, forward strand.
ACCGCACACAAATGCCGTTTTACGAGCATTTCTATACCGGTGGCTACGGTTCGGTTCGTGGTTACGAAGCCAATTCACTGGGTCTCAGGGCGACCAATAACGAGAACGACCTGTCGGACCCTGATCCCTTCGGGGGTAACCTGCTGACAGAGGGCGGGTTGGAACTGATTTTTCCGACCCCCTTTGCCGGCGACACCCGTTCGATGAGGACTGCCTTCTTCCTCGATGCGGGCCAGGTATTCGACACAGCTAGAGGGTTCGATCCTGAACTGAGTGAAATCAGAATGGCCGCCGGCGTTGGTTTCCAATGGATAACGGCCGTTGGTCCACTGGCATTCAGTCTCGCTTACCCGCTGAATGACAAGGCTGGCGACGATACCCAGGTGTTCCAGTTCTCACTGGGCCAGACCTTCTAAAGCATGGATAATAACAATCTACGGATGAAACCAGGAGAAAACCAATGTCCCGATTTGTGTTGATGTTCGCTGCTGTGATCATGGCGTTTTCATTTCCGGCCATGGCTGAAACCCGAATTGGTGTGGTCGATCTGCGTCAGGCACTCTTCTCTTCAGACGATGCCAAGACCTTCAGCGAATCCCTACAGAAGGATTTTGCGGGCGATGAGGCCCGCGTGCGTGAAGCTCAGGAGGAGGCTCGCAAGCTCCAGGAACGTCTTGAGAAAGACGGTGCCATGATGAACGAGAGCGAGCGCAACAAACTTACAGGTGAGTTCCAGGAAAAAGTAAAAGAGTTCAACTTCCTGAAGCAACGGCTCGACTCAACGGTGAATCAGCGCAAGCAGGCGTTTCTGGAGCAGGCCCGTCCCGAGGTGGACGCGGCGGTCAAGGAGCTTCTTGAAGAGAACAATCTTGATCTGATTCTGCCCAGCGAAGCCGTTGTGTATGTGAAGCCCGAAATGAACCTGACCTCTCAGCTTCTTGAAAAACTGAACCGTTAATCTGTGACGGGCACCCCGGTGCCCTGATCGTTGCTTGGGAGCACGCAATGACAGAAAGGTCCTATCGCCTGGGGGATATTGCCAATGCCCTGGGTGCGGAGCTGCGGGGTGATCCTGATATCAGGGTATCTGGGCTGGCGACCTTGCAGGGCGCCATGCCCGGCCAGATCAGTTTTCTCGCTAACCCTTCCTATGGCAAATATCTGGCGGATACACGTGCTTCGGCGGTTATCGTTTCGCCGGCCTCGGCGAAGGATGCTCCGACCAACGTCCTGTTACTGGACAACCCTTACCTCGGCTATGCTCATTTGAGTCACTGGTTTGACCCTGCGCCCGTTGCTTCGCCCGGCATCCACCCGACTGCGGTGGTCGATCCGTCGGCCAGCATTGCTGACGATGCCTGTATCGGTCCGAATGTGGTGGTGGAAGCAGAGGCTGAAATCGGCGAGCACGTCGTCGTGGGCGCCGGCTCGGTAATTGGGGCCCGCACCAGGGTCGGGGCCCGGACGTTGATCCGGCCACGGGTGACTTTGGCTCACGATGTGGTTCTTGGCGAGCGTTGTCATATTCTCAGTGGCGCCGTCATCGGCTCCGACGGTTTTGGCTTCGCTAACGAGAAGGGCGTATGGCACCGGATTGCCCAGCTCGGTCGGGTTGTGCTCGGGAATGACGTGGAGGTGGGTGCCAACACAACCATTGATCGTGGCGCTCTCGACGACACCGTCATTGGCGATGGTGTGAAACTCGATAACCTGATTCAGATTGCCCATAACGTTCGCATCGGCGATCACAGCGCCATGGCGGCGATGGTAGGAATTGCCGGCAGTACTCGCATTGGTCGGCACTGTGTTTTCGGTGGTGCGTCCGGCGTGGCTGGCCATCTGGAAATCGCTGATCAGGTCCATCTGACCGGTATGACTCTGGTAACTGGTGATATCCGGGAGTCAGGCGTCTATTCATCTGGCACCAGTGCCGATAATAACCGTCAGTGGCGCAAAAATGCTGTGCGCTTCAGGCAGTTGGATGTTCTGGCGCGACGGGTAAAAGAACTGGAAAAGAAATTAGAGGGCTGAGGCCGATCAACATGATGAACATCGACGAAATTCTGGAATACCTGCCGCACCGATACCCGTTTCTGCTCGTGGATCGGGTCACGGAGGTCGAAAAGGGAAAATCGATCAAGGGCTACAAGAATATTTCGTTTAACGAGCCGTTCTTCCAGGGCCACTTCCCGAACAATCCGATCATGCCGGGCGTATTAATCATTGAGGCAATGGCACAACTGTCAGGGATCCTCGGTTTTGTGACTGTGGGCCGGAAACCTGCTGACGGCGTGGTACAATACCTCGCCGGGTCCAGCAAGGCCCGTTTCAAGCGCCCGGTATTGCCAGGGGACCAACTGTGCATGGAGGCGGAACTTATCTCCGGTAAACGGGGCATTTATAAATTCGAGTGTCGCGCGCTGGTCGACGGTGAAGTCGTCTGCGTGGCAGAGATTCTGACCGCTGAGAGAGAAGTTTGATGGCGACAAATGACTGGTCGGGTGTCCATCCTCAGGCGATTGTAGATCCGTCAGCCAGGCTCGGGGACAACGTCACTGTTGGGCCCTGGAGTTACGTAGGCCCGGATGTTGAAATCGGCGAGGGTACCGAGATCCTCTCCCATGTTGTCGTTAAAGGGCCCACTGTTATTGGCCGCAACAACCGCATTTTTCAGTTCTCCAGTATCGGCGAAGAGTGCCAGGACAAAAAATACGCAGGCGAGCCCACCACCCTGGTGATTGGCGACAACAACGTTATTCGTGAAAATTGCACCATCCATCGCGGCACGGTCCAGGATCGTGGCGAAACGCGCATCGGCAGCGGTAATCTCCTGATGGCCTATGTTCATGTGGCCCATGATTGCACCGTTGGTGACAACACCATCCTGGCCAATTGTGCGACCCTTGCGGGCCACGTGTCCGTTGGTGATTACGCCATTCTGGGCGGTGGCACTATGGTTCACCAGTTCTGCCATATTGGCCCTCACAGCATGGCAGCCGGTGGCAGCATTGTCCTCAAGGATATCCCTGCGTATGTGATGGCCAGCGGCCAGTCAGCGCAGCCACACGGCATGAACGTGGAAGGCCTCAAGCGTCGCGGGTTCACCAAGGACGTATTGCTGGCTCTTCGCAGGGCCTACAAGGTCATATATCGTCAGGGCCTGACCACCGAACAGGCCGTGGAAGAGCTCGAGAAATCCTATTCCGATGTTGCGGAAATTCGGCCCCTCATTGACTCCCTTCGCGGAGCACACCGCGGCATCATCCGCTAGCCCGGCAGGAGCCCTGTCGGTGACAGATCTTTCTCACGCGACCATCAGCGAACGCAAAATCACATTCGGAATCATTGCCGGCGAGGCATCGGGAGATATCCTCGGTGCCGGTCTGATCCGTTCGCTCCGTCAGCGCTATCCTCAGGCCCGATTCGTCGGAATTGGCGGTGAGGAAATGGTAGCTGAAGGTTTTCATTCCCTGGTTCCGATGGAGCGGCTGTCGGTAATGGGACTGGTGGAGGTTCTGGGGCGAATCCGTGAGCTGTTCAGTATCCGGGCTCGGCTGCTGGACTATTTCTTCACGACGCCACCGGATGTGGTCATTGGTATCGACTCACCGGACTTCACCCTGGCGATCGAACGGCGCTGCCGGGAGGCCGGCATTCTTTCTGTCCATTATGTGAGCCCATCGGTCTGGGCCTGGCGGCAGAAGCGGATTTTCAAAATCGCCAAGTCGGTCAACCTTATGCTGACTCTGTTCCCTTTCGAGGCGAGGTTTTATGAGGAGCATCAGGTGCCTGTGGCATTTGTGGGGCACCCCCTGGCGGATCGCATTCCCATGGAGCCCGAAACCCTGAAGATGCGGGAGTCGCTGGGTATCGATCCTGGTGCCTCCGTGCTGGCCGTCCTGCCGGGCAGTCGCGCAGGGGAGGTGGAGAGGCTGGGCACCCTTTTCCTGGAGGCTTCTCGCTGGATCCAGGAACGACGCCCGGATCTTCAGCTGGTGATTCCCTGTGTAAACCGTGAACGCGAAAAGCAGGTGCGCGATCTGGTCGATGCACTCGAGGTCAAGCTTCAGGTTACGATTGTGCGAGGCCGGTCCAGGGATGTGATGGCCGCCTCCGACGTCGTGTTGCTGGCTTCCGGAACCGCGACCCTGGAAGCCATGTTGCTGAAAAAGCCGATGGTTGTTGGTTACCGGCTGAGTGGGTTCAGCTACGCTCTGTTATCGAAGTTGGTGAAGGTGCCCCACGTTGCATTACCCAACCTTCTTGCCAAGCGCCAGCTTGTTCCGGAGCTGCTCCAGGATGATGCCACCGCTGAAAGCCTTGGTGAGGCGGTGCTCGAGCGACTGGAGAATAGGGAGGAGAGGTCGCGGCTTATAGAAGCCTTTGCCGAGCTTCATCATACGCTGAAGCAGGGTGCCGACGAAAAAGCAGCGCAGGCGATCTCAGACCTGATAGAGCAGGGTGCCCACTGATGCCGAAGATTCCTTTGCCCCCCTTCGAATGCCACTACGCGGGTTCTCTGCTGGCCGGTGTGGACGAGGTCGGCCGGGGCCCGCTGATCGGGGCTGTGGTGACCGCAGCGGTGATTCTTGATCCGGATCGGCCTATCGCCGGCCTGGCTGATTCGAAGAAGCTTACTGATAAACGCCGTAGCGCTCTCTATGAGCAGATCCTTGAGCATGCCCAAGCCTGGAGTATTGGCCGGTGCGACTCCCATGAGATCGACGAACTCAATATCTACCAGGCCACAATGCTTGCCATGGAGCGTGCGGTGTCGGGGTTGGCCATTGAGCCAGAATACGTTCTGGTTGATGGTAATCGCTGCCCCAGATGGCACTGGCCATCGGAGCCGGTCATCAAAGGCGACAGCCGGGTGGAAGCCATCAGCGCCGCCTCCATTATTGCCAAGGTAACCCGTGACCGGGAGATGGAGGCGTTGGAAGCGCGTTTCCCCGGATTTGGTCTGGCGCAGCACAAGGGCTACCCAACCCCCGTTCACCTTGAGGCCCTGCGACGCTTGGGCGCAACCCCCGAGCACCGCCGCTCCTTTCGTCCGGTTCAGGAGGTGATCGAACAGGTGGGTTTGTATCGAGAGGTTGTGGCTCCAGAGCCTGAGCAACTGCAGTATCGATCCGACCTTTTTGAAGATATCGATTGACAGCGGGGCGTCCAGTCCTTAATATACGCGCACGTTGATCGGGGCAGCCCGGTAAACAACCAGTTTTGATGCGGGGTGGAGCAGTCTGGTAGCTCGTCGGGCTCATAACCCGAAGGTCGTTGGTTCGAATCCAGCCCCCGCTACCACTATTGAAATAAAGCCCGCGTCCGCGGGCTTTATTGCTTTTAAGCGGGGGCTTTTGAGTCGCCGACTATTTTTCAGCACTGCGTGCTGCAGTGTCGGCGCCGCGAACGCTCAATCGCGTCCGCTCCCCGCTACCACTATAGGAAAGGCCCGCTTCTGCGGGCCTTTCTGCATTCTAACCCAGCACCTCCGCCCCTTTTTTTCCGCCTTAACTTTTTAGGGTGCCGCCCGCTGCCATTAATTGCTCCAGGCAAATTTCGGCCGCCTAATCAGTAGTTTCCTTTTTTTCATTACGAGTTCCTGACAGGAAATTGACAATCTCGTAACTAGGAAAATGACAGACTTCACATCGATAATCAGCCCCGTTTTATACAATTTGATAATATCGACGGTAAAATGATGTGAGATGCACATGAAGTACGTCATAAAAATGTCAGGATCTTTGATTGCCGCCTTTATAGTGGGAGTCCTTCTAACAGGTTGTGGGGGTGGTTCTTCCGAGTCTGTCAGTGAACAAACTGATTCCAGCGGAGAAGTTTCCGCTCAGGACGGTTCCGCAGTGTTGAGCTGGAGCGCCCCGCTAACTCGTGTGAATGGCGAGAGCATCCCCATGGGCGAGCTCGACCGTTATGTGATTCGTTACGGTCAGGACGCTGGCGAGCTGAACGAAGAGGTAATCGTCACCAATGCCCAGGCGGACGCGGAAATGTCCTATGAAGTGAGTGGTCTGGATGCCGGGACCTGGTATTTCACCATTCAGGTTCAGGATACCAATGGGCTGATCAGTGAGCCCTCAGATGTGGTAAGCAAATCCATCCGTTCCTGAGATCCGAATTCAGGGCCTGAAGTTTGACGTCTCAGGCCAACGGATCTGCAATCGGCAGTTTCAGGGTGAAGGAAGAGCCTTCGCCCGGCTCCGATGAAACCGATATTTCTCCCCTGTGTTTTTCAACGACGGTCTTTACGAAGGAAAGTCCAAGCCCGGTGCCGTGCACTCCGGCCAGCTCGGTACTCTTTTGGCGGCGGTAGCGATCAAAAAGGTGCGGCAGTTCTGCCGAATCGATGCCTGAGCCTTCATCCGCAATCGTCAGGCAGGCCTGATGGCCGGCGCGAAATACCTGGATGCTGACGGTTGAACCGTCAGGACTGTACTGGACCGCATTGGTGATCAGGTTAATAACAGCACGCTCCAGGAGTTCTGCATTACCTTTGAGCCAAAGATCCTCGGTACCCTGTAATTGCAGTTGGATCTGTTTCTCTACCGCCTGCTCACTGACGCTGTCCCGGGCATTTTCTACAATTGCCAGAAATTCGCACTCGTAGAATCTGGTCTCGGTTAACTGTTCCGCTCGCGCCAACTGCACAAACTCCTCCGCCAGGTGATAGCTTCGCCGGGCCAGGCGCCCCAGCTGTTCCAGCTGGCTTTGTTCAATGTGGCTGGGATCCCGCTTCAGCTGTTCGATCAACGCGAGCTGGGAGACCAGAGGTGAGCGCACGTCGTGGGAAATGAAGTCGATGGCTTCCCGATGCTGGCGCTGCTGCTCCCGCAGTTCCGAGATGTCGGAGATGTTGGCGATGATACCTTGCTGGTCGTTGTCGGGAAGTGAGAACGGCGCGAAGTGGATCAGAAAATCCTTTTCACGGATTCGCAGGTCCACGGTCCGACTCTGCTGAAGGGTCAGGGTGTCGGAAACGGTTTCATGCCAGGGCGGCGTTTCCCGTGGGTCATGCCCTTCCAGAAGTCTGACCAAAGGCAGTCCCGCCAGGCTTGGCATAGGCTCACCGAACCATTCTTCAATGTGGCCATTGGCAAAGCGGATAACGCCGAGCTCATCGGTCACGATGATGCCGTCGGGCATGCGCTCGAAACTTCTGCGAATAAACTGCTGCATGTGATTCAGCCGATCCGTGGCAACGCGGACCCGTTCGATGCGGGCCGAAATGTTTTCGCTCGGTCTGGCGGTGCGGTCGTTCTGCACAGTCTGTTCAAGATGGAGCCGTCGCAGGTAGCGCTGGATGGCTTCGCGTCCGAGGTCGTTGGGTAGCACCACGCCCAGGTGGTAGCGGGTATTGCCCCGAAATAGTTGAATCCAGCTGCGATTGCTGTCATGGAACCAGTGGCCCGGGGTAAGGTCATCCGGAATATCTTCCCGGGATAAGTTGTGGGCAGAGCGGATGTCTTTCCCCTCGGTTAGAAGCCACCCAGTGGGTCTGAACAGTGCCTGAAAATGTTCCAGTAGTTGGGTCGGGTTGCGCCCGGACGGCGCTGGCAGTGCAACCTGAGGGCTTCTGGCGAGCTCGTCCAGCTGCCGGTTCAGAAACCGATTGGTCATGGCAAGGCGAAGGCCGCTGGAAACAGGGAGCGCCAATAAAGGAACCAGCAGAGCGTTTGCCAGAGGCACCCACCATCTCATCGCCAGAAGCAAGAACAGATACACTCCGGCCAATGCGACCAGGGCGAGTGCACAGGCCATCAGAGTTCGCGCAGGGCGCATCGGGGGCAAGGACAGCGCCAGTAAAAGAATGGTGGTCACAGCCAGCAGGGCAGAGACCCACTTTGGCGCCGGACGGATAAGCAGATCACGTGCCTGGGCCGAGAAGACGTTGGCATGAAATTCAACGCCGGACATTGGACGACTGAGACCGGAGAAGGGCGTCGGCAGTATGTCTCCAAAGCCCGCAGCGGTGGCGCCTACGAAGACGGTTTTGCCCCTGAAGCGTTCGGGTGCCGGCGGTTGAGTCAGGACCTCTGCAAAGGAATATGCCTGCAATGATCCAGCGCCGCCAATCAGCGGCACGGCACGATACTGCTGCCGAACGTTGACGTATGCTGGCGGATCTTCGGACTCTGAAACTTTTGGTCCGGCTCCGTTGGCGGCCAAGGCAAGACTGGGCCAGAGCTGTTGCCCAAGACCGTTGAACAGGTAGAGACCTCGCGCGACACCATCGTTGTCGAGTTCGACATGAGCGTGGCCAAGGCTGGCTGCCGCTGACGCCAGCCGTCCAACCGGCAATTGTTCACTTAACAGGTACTGGGAGGTGGGTGGGGACAGATACACCGGCAGGATTATGTTGCCATGGCTCCGCATCTGTTCTGCCAGTTGTCTATCGTCGGGTGATGGCTCTGCAAACAGGATATCGAAGACAATGGCTTTTGCGCCTGCCTGGTCGAGCTTGTCAATCAGCTCGGCATGCAGGTGACGAGGCCAAGGCCAGCGGCCCAGGCGGTTCAGGCTGAGCTCGTCAATGGTTACCAGCACAACCTCATCCGAGGCTTCCACGGGATTTGACGTAATGGCCTGGTCGTATAGCCAGTAATCAAGGCGTTGGGGGAGCTCCGTTGTCTGGATGAGCAGAAGAAGTGCCAGCAGAATCAGGCCCAGAGTCCAGGGGGTCGTTTTAATTGGCAGCCAATCCCGGTTCATGAGCCCTGCTGTGTGTTTCGGTCGATCAACGGATTATTCCAGGTACAATTCCCTCCCCGGTCCCCAGCGGCTTTGCAAAGGACCATCAGAAAGAGCTTTCAGGCGCACAAAATACCGCCTTCCGGGAATCAGACGCAAGGCTGCTGTGGTGTCAGGCAGCGTTGCTTCCTTGATTATGTTGTTGAAACCAGGTTCTTCCGAAAGCTGCAGGCGGTAATCTGTCGCCGTGTCCACCTTCTCCCAGAATACCCTGACCTGGCTGTCGATGTAGTTCACGCTGATAATTCGAACCGGCGGCAGGCTGCCATTAACCACAAGCGCTCGCGGCTCGGTGGTAGCGACAGAGTTGCCACCCGCTTCGGTAACGACACGCCAGTAGTATTTGCCAGGGCCCAACGGACGAGAAGGCAGGGCTGCCGTTTCCGGCGCCCATTCGCTGGTAGCGATCAGGTTTCGGAAATCCTTGTCCTCGGCCACTTCGACTCGGGCGACTTCGTTATCGCCATTAAGTCGCCAGCGGAACTCCGGCATGTCATCGTTCACCGTTTCACCATCGGCGGGAGACGCCAGGCTGGCTGTTCTCGCCTGAAGGTCCACCTCCACCGGCACGATTCGGGGCATCCCCGCCGTACCTCGCGTGTCGAGAGCAGCGAGGTGCACCTCGTAGCTGCCGTTATCCAGTCGTCCGATATCAAAGCTGTTGCCGGTGATTTTCCGGCTTTCCACCCAGCGGCCGGTATCGCTTTCGAAGATGTCGACCCGGTGCATGGGCGCAAGGCTTTCCTGCCAGGTCATGGTGGTGGGCAGTTGGGTCAGTCTTGGGGGGACTGGATTGAGCGCTGGCGCCGGCGGGAGCCGACGGATGCTCAGGCCGTCATTGCCGGTGGTAGAAAGGCTGGCACCAAAGCCGGCAGGAATGCGACGGGTCTTGCCGGGCGCACCGAAGTCTACGTCTCCCTCGGTTACCTGGAGGCGGGTGCCCTCCGCGGATGTCTGGAGGGCAAATGCTGTTCCACGGACGGCGGCAACGGCTGAAGGGGTTTCAATCTCGAATCGCGCGCCACCGTCCATGACCGGCTTGACCCGGGTGTGGATCTCGCCCCTGTGGAGTCGGAGCCTGGTATCGACCATGCCGGCTTTACCGTACTGGGTCAGGCGATTGAATATAAGCCGTGAGTTTGGAGAAATCCGAACTTCCGAACCGTCTGCCAGCTCAATGGTGGCGGTTCCTGACGCCGATATGATTTCGTCACCGACTCGGATCAGGACATCTTCACCAAGGGGCGTTTTCCGCCCCGTGTTTCCGGAAATCAGTTGAACGGTTCCGGTGACCGAGGTTGCCCGTGCCGGTTGCGGTTGGCGTTTCAGCCAGGCCAGGGGAATTCGAACGCTGTCGCCGGCGCCAAGTGTGGCGCCATTGCCAATCCTGTTGTACTGAAGCAGGCGACTTGCGGAAAAGTTCGGTGCGAGCAGATCGCCGGCCACTTCCGAAAAACTCTCGCCAGGCCGTAGTGTGTAGATCCACTCAGGCACCGCATTGGCG
>JAWWAT010000056.1:0-11958 GCA_033721635.1 Marinobacter sp.
AGAAGGAGGCTCGCGGCTTTCTCAACATCTGCTGATTGTGTTGCGTCTAATTTGATGGTTGTAGGCATAAGGTCTCGAAAACTGAAGCTTGGTTAACCAGTAATGGCCTGCCACCGGTTCTGATAGAAACGTTCGATGGATGTCTGCTCGTCGTTGATCCGGAACAGGTATAGCCAGTCGTTATCGATCAGGTCCTGCACCACTTTGTGTTTTGCGGCTATCTCGGCAATGGCCTCTTTGGGGGCAGCAATGTAGACGCTCAGACGGAGTGGTTCGTGCATCCAGCGTTGGCCGTCGTGTACCGACTGCAGTGGCAGCCCGATACGCAAGTCGCCGCCGTTGCCCTCGAAAACGCCCAGGTGGCCGCCAACCACGTTATGCAGGACTTTGTTTCCGCTGCCGTAGTGAAAGTTATCGGTAACGGACATGAAGTACTGCAGGTTGATCCAGTGGGTGACTACCATGGGCGCGGTCATGATCAGTTCGAGGATGCTGAAGCCCTCGTCCTCGCGCCAACGGTAGTCGTGCAGGAAGCTGCGACCTCCCAGATCCAGGTGCCGGGTGGCCGAGCGAGGCGCCACGATAAAGCTGGCGTTGCCGGCCAGCCCCCATTCGGGGCGTACTTCGGACCAGTCCTCGCTGCGTTTTCTGATGGCGCTGTCGACGTCATTTTCGTTCGCGATTCCAAGACGGATCGCTCGTTCACGGCGTGCCTGGGCACCGGCATTGGCCAGGAATTTCCGGGTTTCGTCCGGAACGTCTCCGGCGCACTCGACCTCGTCGGTGGTTGTGTTATGCAGTGCTCCCACGAAACGGGTTTCCGATGGAATGGAAATTCCCTGGTCAGCCAGGGCCGCGCGTACCTCGGTGTCGTTGAGTATGCCGGCGAGCACGCGAACGTTCACCGAGCCGGTCTGGCCGCCGCAGGCGCCGCAGTCAAGGCCCGCGGCATGCGGGTTGTTGCGTGTACTGCTGCCGTGCCCGACCAGCAGTACGGTGGGCGCAAACTCATGAGTCAGGGTCATGGCCCGGAGAATGCCACCCGCCAGCTCTGCTTTCTCTTCCGCTCCCAACAGCGCGCCATTCTGGCGGATCTCGAACTCGGTATGCCCTTTATGGAGCTGGTCGACCGGGTTAGCCGATGACTTGCCAAAAAAGGTCTTGCGCACCATGCGTCCCAGACCTGCCAGGCCCATGCTCTCGATAAAGCTGAAGCTCGCCGGGCCGGCGTTGGAAAACTGAGACCAGTGGGAATGGTTGGCCAGTGACTGCCGACTGAAGCGTCCCGAGGGCTCGGCCTCTGTAACCTCGAGCGCCGGTGCCAGCAAACCCGGTAGCTGTGGCCGGCAAAAACCGGTTCCTTTTGGGCGGTACGAAATTGGTAGACCAAAGAAACCGGCAAAACCCAGGGTCTGGATCGCGGGGTCCTGAGCTTCCAGGGCACGGCGAAAGACCTCTGAACGAACATCAATGCAAAATGCGGCCTGAAGCTTGAGTGGCTGGTTCTCCGGCGACGGCTTTTCTGGTTGTGACAGGAGTCTATCTGTCAGCTGTGACTGATAGGCCGTTTCGGCCTCTGTTAGCTGGCGCCAACCTGTGGTTTGGGATTGCCCATGGATCTCGAGCATCTCTGGCCAGGCGTCCCATTGCTTGAGCCAACCTCGTTTCAACTCAGCGAAGATCGCGCCGCCAACGTGTTGGACGTGCCGCCAGATGGCCAGTTCCCAGGCCAGCCGGATGGCTAACAGGCCAGGCAGCAGGTCCTCCTCGCTGCCACGCAGCCTTGCCTGCCACCGGAGGTAGGCGGCCCAGGATGACCATCCGTTGATATCCAGCAGAAGTGCGTGGGCATAATCTGCTGTGTAGGAGGGTTGCGCCGCGAGGGCGTTGAACGCGTCGGTAATCAGCTTTTCGTGCTGCTCAGGCAGGATCTGGAACTGAGAGGGCAGTGTCGGCTCCTCCATCACGATGGCAATACCACGGTCTGCCCGGGTCATTTCCAGCCAGCTGTGGTACAGATCCTGGGCATCCGCTTTGAAATCTCCGGCATCCAGACGCTGGAAGTAGTCTCCGCAGAACTGGCTGATCTGGTGTACAACCTCATCCTGCCAACCCACGTGATGGGCAGTATCACGGTTACGGTCCAGTTGGGCGCTGAGATTCTGCCAGTGCTCTGGCATTCTGGCGGTTTCCGCCGGGACAGCACCATTGCCCTGGTGTAAAAGCGCGGCCTGATTCTGACAGCAGGTGCCGTTGAGCGCCGCCATACGTGCCGCGACCTTCTTGAATGGCAGGTGCCGCATCTCCCAGAAAGGATTCACCGCGATCATCTGATCCAGTGGCCAGGACGGCGCGATTCGCTCGCCGGCCTCGGTAACCGCTGCCCGCCAATCCGGTGTATCGGTGCTTGCTTCGATGGTGGCATTAAGACTCGATGCTGACATTATGCGGACCCCCGGGAACCAGAACGTGAAGAGACGCTGACAACAGCGCGCGGCCGAACCACATCGGGCAATTTGGCCGGCCATATTTTGAGTGTCAGGCGTGTTGACCACTCGTCCAGGTAGCCTGCGGCAAACAGAAACCGATAAAGCCTGGCGCCAGCAGGTGAGAAACGGTGGTAGCGGATCTGGTAGTAGCCGCGCACCAGAATGGCCATCAATGCGGCGACAAAGGCCACCTCCAGCAGGCTTGCCTGGCTCGGCGGCGGGGCGAGCACCATGCCGATGAACGTTTTCTGAAACCAATACAATGCCCAGAAGAGGAAGCCAATCACCAGCCCCCTGACGACGGTAACAATGCCGCCTTCTGCCGACAGGAATTCTGACAGCAAAATCGTCAGTGCGATGCCTGGCACGATCCATGAAAACGTGTGGGCGGTACTTCCCTGACTGGAAAACAGAATGGTCGGTAGCATGAATAGACCAGCAAGGCCTCCAGCGATCAGCCATTGCTTTGGCCCGGGCTCATTGATCGCAACCAGGCGTTTTTTCATGGACAACTCAACGGTGTTGCCGGCGTTCAGGAAGGTATGAGCCTTGTAGGCGGAATGGGCCACCAGGTGAAGGAGGGCCAGCTCGTAAAGTCCCAGAGCGCACTCCACCAGCATCCAGCCCATCTGCGAGCAGGTTGACCAGGCCAGTTTCACCTTGATGGAAATGCGAGTCATCATGACAAGGCTGGCAAAGACCGCGGTAGGGCCCGCCACGGCCAGCAAGAGCCACTGGGCAGCGCTCACTTCGGAAATGAGCGGTGCCATCAGAATCATCAGAAAACCCCCAAGGTTCACCACCCCGGCGTGAAGCAGGGCGGAAACGGGTGTGGGGGATTCCACGACTTGGATAAGCCAGCCATGGAAAGGCATCTGTGCGCATTTCAGCAGTGCCGCCACGGCCATCAAAACCGCAGCTATCTGGGCGCCCAAGGGCACCTCCGCTGCGTCGGAAATTTGGGTGAGGATCCGATCGATGAATGGGGTGTCGTACTGGATGTAAAGGAGCAGGAAGGCCAGCCCAAGGCAGAGTTCTGCGATCCTCGCGAAAATGAATTTCTTATGGGCGGCCAGGGCCGCACGGGGGCGATCAGGAAAGAACATCAGCAACTGGTGCAGGCTCACACTGATGGCAATCCAGCTGCCAAGGAATAGCAGTAGATGGTTGGTGGTGGCGATCACGGCAACGCTGGCAAGAATAACCTGTAGCCAGACCATGAAGCGGCGCTGGCCCGGGTCCCCCGCAAGGTACCTTTCAGAGAACTGCCCGAGCACCATCCCCAACAGCGTAATCAGTATCAGCATGATGGAGGCTAACGGCGAGTGGCTGATCCATTCTCCAGCGCCTGGCCAGCGCCAGCCGATGATGACGGCTCCCACGGCGGCAAAAAACGCAAGCTTGAAGGTCAACGATCGTGCGAGAAGGTGGCTTTGCTTGGCTGCCAATCCTGTAGCTATAGCGCCAGCACCGTAGAGAACCGGTACCAGAAGTGCGAGCAGGGATTCGATCGACTGGACATCGAACATGCGAAAACCTCGGAATCATAAAGTATTTAGCTACGCGTAGTATCCGAGGGTTTCCATGTGAACAAAAATATATATATCTGATCGATTCGTTTTAATTTTAAGAACGATTGGGCGGAGGTTTGTAAAATCCTACCCCAAACACCATATTTCGGCGTCCACCAAGAGGTACAACTTTGTTGTGGCGCTTATTCCGCGGTTATCGACGGTTTAAAGCGTGTGCCGCAGCAAAACCGGAGAAGACTGAGGAAACCGAATTGGATCGTGATAAACGCGGGACATTCCTGGCCCGAAGGAAAAAGCACTCGACATTGACGGCCGGGATCTACCGTCCAGAATCGGGCGCATTGTCGGCAGAATACTGGGGTGTTTTTGTTGATGATACGCCTTACATCTTATTGTTGTCTGACGAAGAGCGAAGCGCCCGTGAAAAGGCTGAGCAGATTGCCACCTCGTCAAATTTTCGCACCCTGCTTGAAGCAACCCTGACAGCCTGCGAGCAGATAAAGGCAGGGCGTGTGGACGGCGCATCAGTGGACTGGAGCGAGGACCACACGGTGATCAGCGCCAGTCGTTCCGGCAACGTTGAAACCGGCACCACGGAGATGGGCGAGATTCGGGCGATCATTCTCTCCGGATCCCATCGAGCCGTGGCTGAGACATTCTGCATTGATGGCGCCCTGGCCAAGCTGTTGGATGCCGATTTCCCGCAAGTTAGCGACTTTGAGGCATTACCGGAGCTGTCCGAGGACGATGTGAAAATGTCGCTGGGTCAGCTGGAAGCCAGTAAGCACCCGCGCGAATGTCATTAGGATTGATGAGTCAGGCCAGACGGATTCGGTAGCGGGATACTCCGGCCTCTTCCTCGTCGATGGATTCAATTCGGTGGCCAGTGATCTCACACAGGGCCATCAGATCCTTTCGGCCGGTGGGGTCATCTGCCAGGAAGTCGACCAGAGTTCCACTGGGAAGGTCTTTGGTCCGCTTCTTGAAGCGCAAAACGGGGAGGGGGCATACCAGACCGACGGCGTCGATCTGGTATACCTCGGGCTGATCAGTCAAGGCGAACGCTCTCGGCGCTGGTTTGTTCAGCCGAAGACCAGCCGAACTGGTTCAGTACCATGGGTGCAGCCGTGGCAATGAGCAGGGCCGCGACAAAAGCGGAAATCATGACTTTCACGATGACGACTCTCCTTTGCCTTGTTTGGCCTCGACTTCCGCCACCCACAGGTCGTGGTGCTGGCGGGCCCACTCGAGATCAACCTGGCCGTTACCCATAGCGTCAAAGGCACCTTCCATTCCGACAGAGCCAATGTAGATGTGGGCAATGATCGCCAGCATCATCACGAACGCCACGATAGAGTGCCAGATGTTGGCATATTGCATCTCTTCGTGAGGTGCGAGATCGGTTGGGAAACTGGTTCCCAGAATGCTGTTGATAACCGCGAACGTGTCGGCAAACATCGGCATCTGGAACGGAAACAGTAGCGACAGACCCGACAGAGAGACCGAGGCGCCGAGAATCATCACCGTCCAGAAGATGATTTTCTGGCCAGCGTTGAATTTCTTCGCCGACGGATGTCCGTTGGTAAAGAGCCCGCCACCTGCCTTGAGCCACTGCCAGTCCAGTTTATTTGGGATGTTGTGGGCAACCCACATCACGAACGTCATTACCAGGCCGAGCATAAAGGCCCAGGCAACGTTGTTGTGGAGCCACTTGGAGCCGGTAGCGATGGTGGCAAAAGCCTCATGTCCGATGACAGGAATCAGGAAGGATCTGCCCATCAACGTAAGCAGCCCGGTCAGGCCCAGAACGATAAAAGAGCCCGCCAACAGCCAGTGCCCAAATCGTTCGACGGCTTTGAATCGTTGAATCGTCGTGCCGGCCGGGCCGCCTTCGATCATGATTTTGCCGCGAACAAAATAGAACACTACCAACAGCGCGATAAAGCCCAGGATTGCGCCGCCGCCGTAGGTGATAACGGGGCCTTCCCGCAGTTGCCACCAGGGCATGCCGCCATCCTGAATCAGTACCTCGGCTGCCGGTCCTCTGACCTGTGTTGTGGGATCAATTTCGTTATAGCGAATAGCGCGCCAGTTTTCCGAATCAGAAACACCACCCCTGCTACCCAGCGGAGCCGAGATCGGCGGGGCGTTCTCGGGGTTTCCCAGATCTTGCGACCGGAAACTGTCGTCCACCTCCAGCTGCTTCTGACGACGCAGAATATCCTCGAGGGTTTGAGCTCCGCCGGTGGCACTGCGTTCCGGTTCCGGAACGTCCTGGGCCCAGGCAGGGTTGAAGAGCAGCATCGCTAGCACAAGGCTGGCGATGCCCATCAGTTTTTTATTCATTTAGAGCACTCCAGCGGAATCAACAAGAAGAAATTGTTGCCTTGACCGACAACGGGGCCCCGAAGGGCCCCGAAGCAGTCAGGCCAGTTTATGCCCCCTTCTTCTCGTAGGCTGTGCCCCATCCCCAGGCGCCGGCACCGAAACCTCGGTTCACCACACGCTGGCGATAGATGTCCGCTACCTCGTCGCCGTCACCGGCCAACAGGGCTTTGGTCGAGCACATTTCCGCACAGATCGGCAGTTTGCCCTCAGCAATACGGTTGCGACCGTACTTCTGGAACTCGACTGTGGAATTGTCTTCCTCAGGACCGCCTGCACAGAATGTGCACTTGTCCATCTTGCCGCGGCTGCCAAAGTTGCCCGCTTGCGGGAACTGGGGCGCACCGAACGGGCAAGCGTAGAAGCAATAGCCACAACCGATACACAGATCCTTTGAGTGCAGCACGATACCGTCGTCGGTCTGGTAGAAGCAGTCCACCGGGCAGACGGCCATGCAAGGCGCGTCTGAACAGTGCATGCAGGCTACCGAAATCGAACGCTCTCCTGGCTTGCCATCTTCGATGGTTACCACTCGGCGACGGTTGATACCCCAGGGGACCTCGTGCTCGTTCTTACAGGCCGTTACGCATGCATTACATTCGATGCAGCGCTCGGCGTCGCAAAGGAATTTTGCTCTTGCTTGTCCTTCAAGTGCCATGGTCTACACCTCTTGTTATGCCGGCATGATCGCACACAGGGTGGCTTTGGTCTCTTGCATCTGCGTGACCGAGTCGTACCCGTATGTTTGAACAGTGTTGGTGGATTCACCAAGAACGATGGGGTCAGCGCCCTTAGGGTACTTGTCCCGCAGGTCCTTGCCCTGGTAATGACCGCCGAAGTGGAATGGCATGAACGCCACGCCTTCTCCGACACGTTCGGTGACCATGGCCTTGACCTTGATCCTCGCGCCTTCCGGACCGGACACCCAGACGTCATTGCCGTCGCGAACATTCAGGTTATTGGCGTCGCGAGGATTGATCTCGATGAACATATCCTGCTGAAGTTCCGCCAGCCAGGGATTCGAGCGGGTTTCGTCACCACCACCCTCGTATTCGACCAGACGGCCGGAGGTGAGGATGATCGGAAACTCCTTGCTGAAGTCCTTCTGCTGGATGGATTCGTACAGGGTCGGAACCCGCCAGAAGGTCTTATCCTCGTAGGTTGGGTAATCTGCAACGAGATCCCGGCGGTTGGTATACAGCGGCTCGCGATGCAGAGGCACCGGATCCGGGAAGTTCCAGACAATGGCACGCGCTTTCGCATTACCGAACGGAGCACATTCGTGCTTGATCGCAACGCGCTGGATACCGCCGGAGAGGTCGGTTTTCCAGTTGGTCTCGGCACCGGCGATGCCGTCAATGACCGCACGTTCCTCGGCCGTTAGATCGCCATCCCAGCCCAGATCCATCAGCATTTGCATGGTGAACTCGGGATAGCCGTCCTTGATTTCCGAGTTCTTCGAGTAAACACCGTCTGCCAGTATGTTCTGGCCATTGTGTTCAACACCGAAACGGGCCCGGAAAGTCAGGCCACCCTCGGAAACCGGCAACGACATGTCGTAAAGGTTTGCGGTGCCCGGATGATTCATTTCCGGTGTACCCCAGGACGGCCATGGCAAGCCATAGAAGTCGCCATCACAGGGACCGCCGACTGCGCGCAGCGTGGTCTTGTCGAAGTGATGCTGATACTTCATGTGCTTCTTCAGACGCTCAGGGGATTGGCCAGTGTAGCCAATGGTCCACATCCCGCGGTTGAACTCGCGGGTGATGTCTTCGATCGACGGCTCGTCACCATCGATGGCGATGTTGCGGAACATGCGATCGGTAAAGCCGAACTTGTCCGCAAACAGCTTCATGATCTCGTGGTCGACCTTGGAGTCGAACAGCGGTTCAACCACTTTCTCCCGCCACTGAAGTGAGCGGTTGGATGCGGTCACCGACCCATGAGTCTCAAACTGTGTCGTGGTGGGCAGCAGGTAAGCGCCCTCTTTGCGATCATGCAGTACCGCTGAAACGGTCGGGAAGGGGTCGACAACGACCAAGAGGTCGAGCTTCTCCATCGCTTCCTTCATTTCCGTCATTCGTGTCTGGGAGTTGGGCGCGTGGCCCCACAGTACCATCGCACGGGTGTTGTCTGGCTGCTCCAGGTTTTCCTTGGCCTCCAGCACACCATCGATCCAGCGGGATACGGGAATGCCTTTCTCGTTCATCATAGCCCGGGACTTGCCGTCTTTATCCCACACGGCAAAGCGGCCTTTAAGGTAGTCCAGGTCCTCTTCCCATACCCGTGCCCAATGGGCCCAGGAACCTGCGGAGAGGCCGTAGTAGCCGGGCAGTGTATCTGCCAGCACACCCAGGTCGGTGGCGCCCTGAACGTTGTCGTGACCCCGGAAGATGTTGGTGCCGCCACCAGCGACGCCCATGTTGCCCAGGGCCAGCTGCAGTACGCAGTAGGCGCGGGTATTGTTGTTGCCGTTAGTGTGCTGGGTGCCACCCATACACCAGATGACGGTGCCAGGACGATTGTTGGCCAGGGTGCGGGCAACGCGCTCAAGCTGTGCGCCCGGGGCGCCGGTTACACGCTCGACTTCTTCAGGATTCCAGCGCTTGACCTCTTCCCGGATATCCTTCATGCCGTACACGCGGGTGCGGATGAATTCCTTATCTTCCCATCCGTTCTCGAAGATGTGCCAGAGAATACCCCAGACCAGCGCCACGTCAGAGCCCGGACGGAAGCGAACGAATTCGTCGGCGTGGGCAGCGGTACGGGTGAAACGCGGGTCGCATACGATCAGCGGCGCGTTGTTTTCTTCCTTGGCCTTGAGCACGTGCAGCAGGGAAACCGGGTGGGCTTCTGCCGGGTTGCCGCCAATCAGGAAGATGGCCTTGGACTTGTGGATGTCGTTGTAGGAGTTGGTCATCGCGCCGTAGCCCCAGGTGTTGGCTACGCCGGCAACGGTGGTCGAGTGACAGATACGGGCCTGGTGATCGACGTTGTTCGTACCCCAGTAAGCGGCGAACTTACGGAACAGGTAAGCCTGCTCGTTGTTGAACTTCGCGCTGCCCAGCCAGTATACGGAATCGGGACCGCTCTCCTCGCGGATCTGCATCATCTTGTCGCCGATTTCGTTGATGGCCTGGTCCCAGGGAATCTTCTGCCACTGGCCGTTGACCATCTTCATGGGGCTCTTCAGGCGGCGCTCGCCATGGGCGTGCTCACGAACCGATGCACCCTTGGCGCAGTGGGCGCCCATGTTGAAGGGGCTGTCCCAGCCCGGTTCCTGGCCCGTCCAGACGCCGTTCTGTACTTCCGCTTCGACGGTACACCCGACCGAGCAGTGCGTACAGACGGATTTCTTGACGACCACTTCACCGCCACCGGTGGCTGGAGCTGCCGCTTCAACCCGACCCGATGTCAGCGACAGTGCCGCCAAACCACCCACTGCCACCCCGGATGTTGTCAAAAACTGACGACGGTCCAGCGTTTTCGCAGCGAGAGAAGAAAGCAAAGAGCCTGCACGGGGGCCTTTCGCTACCCCGTTGGTCTTCTTCCTTAACATGTCGTATACCTCTCTCTTTTATTGTTCTCGTTTTTCCGGAAAGCTCAGTCTCACAAGGGCCTTTCGCAACCTCGATCAACCGAAATCACCGCTAAAAGCGAGCCGATTCGAAATACTTACGTGTGTGTTCGGTATCACGTAATCCGCGGCTCTTCGGCGCGTCTTTTCTGACGACCTCGGCTGCGGCGTTCGGTGCAACCGTCACTGCCACCGCAGCCGGAGCTGCGAAAGCGGCCATTTTCAGAAAATGGCGACGGCTGTTTTCACGCTTCGGGTTGTCCATTGGACACCTCCCCCTGGGTTAAGGAATCTGTCGATCCCGGTTACTGAATTGCAAAGGCGTCCGCTTCCACCGCCATGAAGGCTCGGCCAAGCGAGCCCACCGGTGCGTAGAAGATGGCACTTTGCGCTTCTTCCAAGTCGGTAAAAAACAGTTCTGCCCACTTCGCCATGTGGGCGTCAAAAAAAGCTTTCTGGGAGGCCACGCCACTGTCGCAGGGAAATTCGCCGGTGATAATCCCGGCCATGATTTCACACAGGGTGCAGATGTGGTCTTCCGGTTCCTTGACGTCGCTGCGGGCCTTGATGCCGCGTGATCTCAAATCGCTTCGGAGCTCCGCCAGGGGTTTTTCGTTAAGGAAACCGGTGAGGTAGTAGCTGGCATAGGGAAGGAGCTCACCCCGGCCAAGACCAACGAACAGGTTGTTAAATTCCCGCTCAAGATCGAAAGGGTTGGTGCGCTCTGCGAGTTTGGCCAGATTCTTCGAGGCGGTGCCAAGGGGCGTATCGTCGCCCTGAAGCGAGGACAAACCCTTCAGCAATTCCGCCGAGGGCGGTCGATCAAGTAGAACGCCCAGCAGCTGATAGATTTGGGCCCGCGCTCGATCTTCTTCTGTAATCGAGCGCGGGCACTGGATTTCGGCCGTATCAGTCAAGTTGTTGTCCTTCTAATTATTATGTGCACTCTCTCACACTATCTTAGTACATAAATAAAATAATGGAGGAAGCGGTGATTAATTCGCCAATAGCTGAAATGCATTCTGCTAATAGTCAAAACGCATGCGAGGGCGGAATCGGGGTTCCGGCACCTCTTCTGATTGGCTGTTCTCCTTTTGCGAGGGCACGCGATTGGTCATCTGCGCCTGCTCGTTATGATCATTCTGTTCAATGGCTGCCTGTTCATCCTCAAGCTCGGCACCTTCCGCCTGTTCGGTGACACTGGCTTCGGCATCGTCCGGGGACGGCTGCGCCAACGATTGCACAGGCTCATCTACGACATCCGCCGCCTTCCTGGCTTTATCCACGAGCCCTTCACCGACTCGATAGAGTGACTTCACCGTTTGTCCGGCCGTCGATGCCAGGGTGTAATCCTCATCGTAGTCATTCAGCCCGTCCAGCACGGCCAGGACCGGATTGGATTTCCAGAGGCTTCTCAGGGCTTTGCGACGCAGAAACTCGGGTATTTCTTTGCGCATGAAGCCGGTGATGTCCGTTCCGATCTCAATGGAAGAGGGATCCGGCAGCCCGTATTTTTCAAGAAGCTCCTGCTCAGACAGAGTCTCGTTGACCGCCAATTCCTGCTCCTCGGGTGCCGGTTCAACGTGCTCCGGCACCGGAGGCGGTGTGGGTTCAACGGTTCTGTTGGCTTCTGCCTTTTTACGCGACCAGCGCTGCCAGCGTGATTCAGCCATTACTGTAACCTGGGTTTCTTGATGTTGGCGGGGGCCCGGTATACGTCGCTCTCTTGTCGGATGCGTGGATCACCCTTGGCATCCTCTACCGCATCCACGTTCACTTCGTCCCGGCGCCGTTTCTTGAACGGCTCCTCGATGTAATGCATGTCGACGAATTCCTTGATCCAGGCGGCCAGGGATTCAGGGATGGGTACCGCCTCGACAATGCTTTCTCCGCTGTCGAGGGAGTCCAATGCCTCGTGGGCGCTGGCCGTGACGGTGCTGACCGCCCAGCCTGATGGCGATTGGCCGGTAACGTC
>JAWWAT010000057.1:0-11769 GCA_033721635.1 Marinobacter sp.
CGCTGGCTTGCCAGCTTCTCCTCTAGGGTTTGCAGGCGCTGGCTCTGCTGGCTGCCCCGATCGCCATACCGATCTTCAAGCTGGGCGGTGTCCTGTTGCAGGCTCTGAAGGGTCTGCATCACGGCCTGGTGATTGTTCCACTGTTGCCAGCTCCAGAGCGCCAGGGCAATGGCGATAATCAGCGCAATGATGGCAACAAGCCCTATTGGCCAGAGTTTCTGGCGGGCTGGTGGTTCCTTGGAAACGGTTGCGGGGAGTTGATTCGTAGTGTCAGTCACGGGCGTCCTTACTTGGCTTTTCCGGAGCCACCGTCCCGGCCGGCAAGTTGCGCTGCAACCGTGGCCACGATGTCGTTATCGGCAAGGCTTCCTGGTATACACGGATTTTGGAATCCCGCTGCCCGGGCCTGTTCGGCGACCCGATCTGCGGGAACAATCAATAACCTATCGTATAGATTATGGCTGCTATTCGCACATAGTGCGATGAGATTGTTCAAGGTTTCTCCAGACAGCGCGACGATGGCCTCCGGAGCAAAGGTGTCGAGGGTGGCCCGGATTAGTTCCGGAGAGTGGTCCGGACGAAAGCGACGATACAGGGGCAGGGGGGTAACCCTGGCGCCCCTGGACTCCAGGGTTTGCCGGATCAGTTCGCGCCCGGTCTCACCGCGGGCGAGCAAAACCTTTTCACCCTGCAGGTTTTGCAATGATGGCAGTGCGAGGAGCGCCTCGCTGGTCCAGCCCTCGGGCGGCCGGCGTGGGCTTAGGCCGTGTTCGGCAAGCACTGCCGCCGTGCCGGCGCCAACGCCATACCAGCGGATGCCCATGGGCACCTGGGGCCACCAGGTGTCCACCTCTTCCAGTAGAAGGCGGGCGGCAAACGGGCTGACCGCGATCACGTGGGAAAATTCATCGAGGCTCAGGATAAGCGTCCGCCGCTCGGGCGTTTCCGGCAGAGGTTCCCGGTCGATCAGTGGCAGGATGTGCACCTCGGCACCGGCTGAACGAAAGCGGCTGGCGAGCCGGGAGGCCTCGGGCTCGGGCCGGCAGATCAGAATCCGCCGGCCGCTGAGGTCGGGCTCAGGTTGGTGTGTGGCCATAGATTTCAGCCAGCACCTTGTCGGCTCCGAGAGCCAGCAGATCCTCGGCCAGTTCCCGGCCCAGGCGTTCGCCTTCGGCTCTTGGCGCACGGCCTTCGACCCGGAAAATCTGGGTGCCATCAACAGCGCCCACCAGGCCCCGCAGCCAGATCGTGTCCTCATCCTCAAGCAGCGCATAGGCGGCGATTGGCACCTGGCAGCCGCCCTCAAGACGCCGGTTCAGGGCCCGCTCCGCCTTGACGCGATCGGAGCTATCCTTGTGGTCGAGCGGGTCCAGCATGGCCAGGAGTTCGTGGTCATCCACCCGACATTCAATGCCCAGGGCGCCCTGGCCGACCGCCGGAAGCGAAATCGTGTCCGGCAGACAATAGCGGATGCGGTCATGGAACCCCAGACGCTTCAGGCCGGAGCTGGCCAGTACAATGGCTTCGTATTCGCCGGCATCCAGCTTGGCCAGCCGGGTGTTGACGTTACCGCGCAGTACGCGAATCTCCAGGTCCGGCCGGTAGGCCCGCAGCTGAGCCTCCCGGCGCAGGCTCGCAGTACCAACCACGGCACCGTGGGGCAGGGCATCAACGTTGTCGTAGTGATTGCTGACGAAGGCATCGGTCGGGTCTTCCCGCTCGCAGATAGCTACTAGCCCCAGCCCTTCCGGAAATTCCATGGGCACGTCTTTCATGGAGTGCACGGCCAGGTCGGCCCGGCCGTCCAGCATGGCTTCTTCCAGCTCCTTGACGAACAGGCCCTTGCCGCCGATTTTCGCCAGGGGCACGTCCAGAATCTTGTCGCCCTGAGTCTTTATCTTGACCAGTTCCACGGAAATGTTGTCGTGCAGCCTTTCCAGTTCGGCCTTGATGAATTCCGCCTGCCACAGCGCCAGTGCGCTGCTGCGGGTTGCAATGCGAAGGGTACGTTTGGACATGAGACTCACTGTCGGTTCGAAAAAATGTCCGCCAAGGTTACCTTGTAGCGGCAGAAAAGTCCCGCGGCTACCGCCTTTGGGAGCGCTAAGGAGTCAGCCTGGCTGGTGTTCCTGAAGCCACTGGCGCACGTTGCTGGTATGGCGGCGGCTCACCGGGAGTTCGTCCTGACCATCCCTCAGCACCACCAGGTTATGGCCATCCGGCGTCCGTTTCAGTGCCTGGATAAAGCGGACACCTACCAGTGTGTTCCGATGGATTCGCAGCAGGAGGCTCGGGTAACTGTTTTCCAGCTCCTTGAGCGTATAGTCACACACGGTCTCTCCCCGGGCATGGTGGATGGTGACGTATTTCTGATCCGCCTCACAGTAGAGGATTTCCGACAGGTCGATCAGCTCGGTGCCCCGGTGGGTGCGCACCGCTAACTGCTCCGGGGTCTGACCGGTCTGGCCATTCAGCGCCTGCAGCTGCACCCGGTTGACCCTGCCTGCCCGGGCCAGGGCATCTGCCAAAGCCTCCTTGCGAACCGGTTTGAGCAGGTAGGCGATGGCCTGCACGTCGAACGCCTGGATGGCGTAGTGGTCGTACGCGGTGCAGAAGATCAGCGCAGGGGGATTGGTCAGTTGGCTCAGGCGGCTGGCAGCCTCCATGCCGTCCATGCCCGGCATGCGGATGTCCAGCAGAAGTATATCCGGCTCAAGGTCTGCCACCTGTTTCAGCGTGCTATCGCCGTCCACGGCCTCACCACAGGCCTGGTACCCCGGTAGCGCCTCCACAAGTCGGCGGATACGTTCCCGGGCGAGGGGCTCGTCATCGGCGATCAGGACGCTGCGGGTCTCGGTCATGGTTAGTCTCGATTCTCTTTTTCGGGGTTCACGTCTTGCGGGTTTGCTGATCGCCGGCCTTTTGCCGCGGCAATCTCAGGGTAACGGTATACACATCGTTCTGGTGGCTATGTTTCAACACCGCCGGTTCACCGAACAAAGCCCGGAGCCGGGACTGAATGTTGGCCAGCGCCATTCGGTTGCCCTCGTGTTGTCGGTTATTCTGGTCCGGCTTGGGATTCTGTACCAGCAGGTAGACAAACTTGCCTTTGGCCTGGGCCTCAATCTTCACAGTGCCGCCGTCCGGGCGCGGCTGGATTCCGTGGTAAATGGCGTTTTCCACCAGGGGCTGCAGCGTGAGTGGTGGAATGGCCTGTTGCTCGAGGCCCTCTTCAATCTGCCATTCCAGTTTCAGTCGGTCACCCAGGCGTAGCGCCTCAATGGCCAGGTAGCGCTGGCACAGCTCCAGTTCCCGGGACAGCGGGATCAGTTGATCACCGGTGCGAAGGCTGGCGCGAAACAGTTCCGACAGATCCAGCACCGCATCTTCCGCACGTTCCGGATTGACGGCGATCAGGCTGGCAATGGTGTTCATGCTGTTGAACAGGAAGTGCGGCTGTATGCGGGCCTGAAGCGAGGCCAGGTGCGCCTGCATTTCCGCTTCCCGCTGCTGTTGCCACTGGTGCTGCAGGTAGAAATAGCGTAGCACCATGAGGACAATCAGAAGCGCCAGCAGCATTTTCTTGGCCACGCCCTGCCAGACGGCCACGCCGTCCTGGGGGTGCAGTACGCTGTCGGCAAACAGACTGAACGCCAGCACATCCAGCAAAACAATGGCAACAATGGTGGTGGTCGCCCCGGAGACAGACATCCGTGCAAGCCTTGCGCGAAGAAGGCAGATCAGGGCAGCACTGGTGAGGGTGGTCCACTGCACGAACAGCGACAGCAGTCCGAAGTAATTCCAGTCGATCCAGCCCCGGTCCGCCTGGACGATGGCGAGCACCAGAACCAGCAGTTCGCTGGTGACCAGCAACAGAAATACGGCCCTCACCCGGCACAGGTCCGGAACGAAGAAATCGCTCTCTTTCACGCCTTTGTCCCCGTTTAGGGGTGTCTCCTTTACCCGGGTCAGAATGGTATACTCCCGCCACGATCAATGTACCCAGTTCCCGCCAGATGATGCCGGGCTGTCAGCAGGAAAGATAGACCATGACGGATCAGAAAAAGTCTGACCAGACCACAAGCTCAGAAAAACCCTGGGGCGGCCGCTTCAGTGAACCCACCGATGCCTTTGTTGAAAAATTTACCGCATCCGTGGGATTTGACCAGCGCCTTTACCACCACGACATCACCGGTTCCATCGCCCATGCCACCATGCTGGCCGAGGTCGGCGTGCTCACCACCGACGAGCGGGACCAGATTATCGAGGGCCTGAAAGGGGTCAAGGCTGACATTGAGGCCGGCAAATTCCAGTGGTCGGTCAGCCTTGAAGACGTGCACATGAACATCGAAGCGCGCCTGACCGACCGAATCGGAATCACCGGCAAGAAGCTGCACACCGGCCGCAGCCGTAACGATCAGGTGGCCACCGATATCCGTCTGTACCTGCGGGACGAGATCGACGTGATTGCCGAGGAACTGAAGCGCCTGCAAGCAGGCCTGCTGGACCTGGCCGAGCGCGAGGCGGACACCATCATGCCCGGCTTCACCCATCTGCAGACCGCCCAGCCGGTGACCTTCGGGCACCACCTGCTGGCCTGGTACGAAATGCTGGTTCGGGATGCCGAGCGCCTTCAGGATTGCCGCAAGCGGGTCAACGTGATGCCTCTAGGCGCAGCGGCCCTGGCCGGCACCACCTATCCCATTGATCGGGCGATGACCGCCCGGCTGCTGGGCTTTGACCGGCCCAGCGAGAACAGCCTGGACTCCGTGAGCGACCGGGACTTTGCCATTGAGTTCTGCAGCTTCGGGGCCCTGCTGATGACGCATCTGTCGCGGTTCAGTGAGGAGCTGGTGCTCTGGACCTCCGCCCAGTTCGACTTCATCGATCTTCCGGACCGGTTCTGCACCGGCTCGTCCATCATGCCTCAGAAAAAGAACCCCGACGTGCCGGAACTGGTTCGGGGCAAGACCGGTCGCGTCAACGGCCATCTGATCAGCCTGCTGACCCTGATGAAGAGTCAGCCGCTGGCCTATAACAAGGACAACCAGGAAGACAAGGAGCCCCTGTTCGATACCGTGGATACCATCAAGGGTTGCCTGAAAGCCTATGCGGACATGATTCCGGCCATTCGCTCCAAGGCTGACAACATGCGAGTGGCTGCCAAGCGCGGTTTCTCGACCGCTACCGATCTGGCGGATTACCTGGTGAAGAAAGGTGTGCCCTTCCGGGACGCCCATGAAATCGTTGGCAAGTCCGTGGCGTTTGGTGTGGCTGAAGGGCGTGACCTGTCTGATATGACCCTTGAAGAGTTGCAGCAGTTCTCCGATCACATTGGCGCTGATGTTTTTGACGTGTTGACCCTGGAAGGCTCGGTGCAGGCCCGGAATCACCTTGGTGGTACGGCGCCGGACCAGGTGCGCGCGGCGGTCGCCCGTGCTCGGACCCAACTGGGCTGACCCGTAACCCTCGGCGGGGCGAAACGGTTAACCGCCAATTCGCCCCGTAGCCAGTTCCACCGCCGCGGGAGTGAGTTCCTCCAGTGGCTCCGGTCGGCATAGTCGGTACCCCTGCCCGTAGTGAATGCCCAGAGTCCGGACCTTGCGAAGGGCATCATCGCTTTCGATAAAGGTGGCCACCGTCACTTTGCCGGCGGCCTCGGCAATCCGGTGCAGTGCTTCCAACATCACCTGCTGCACCGGGTCCTCCTCCAGTTGCTGAACCATTCTCCGATCCAGTTTGATGATATCCACCGGCAACCTGGCCGCCAGGCTGTAGCTCTCTACCGAAGCGCCGGCGCCGTCCAGGGCAACCCGGCAACCCGCCCGGTGCAGCGCATCGCAAAGCACGGCGACGTCATCGGGATACTGGGTGGCATGGGATTCGCGAATTTCCAGGCAGAAACAGCCAGGGTCGAACGCTGATTCACTGAGCACGTCGGCCATAAAATCAGCGAACGTATCATCCAGAACGCTGGCAAGGGAGAGGTTAAAACCGCAGTACTTCAACCGTGGTTCCAGCAACGGCTGTTTGTCGAGCCACTCCAGAGTTTGCCGGATCACCTGGCGGTCCAGGCGTTTTGCAAGGTCAAAACGTTCGGCGATGGGCAGGAAGTCCTCTGGCTTCAGTGCCGCCTCGTTATCTGCGGTCGTCGGAATCCGGCAAAGGATCTCAATGTGGTCGCCCCAGGTCGGGCTGGCCACCGGCCTCATGGCCTGGTATTCCAGAATAAGGCTGTGATTATCCAGCGCTTCGCGGATCTGTTCGACCCGTTTGCCGGCGGTTGATTCGTCAGTCTGGTGGGCAATGGCCCTGGCGGCATGCACCCGGTTGCGTCCAGACGTTTTGGCAGTGTGGCACAGGCCTGCGGCCTGGCTCAGTAGCTGCTCCGGATCCCCCGGAATGTCGCTGTCCAGTATCAAAAGGCCGCCGGAGGCGGTGGTCTGAAGCTTGTGGCCTTGCCAGTCGAAGACAAAATCCCCGATCAGATCGAGGGTTTCCTGGGCAATCCTGCGGGCCCGGGCCTCCGGGCAGTTCTCGATCAGCAGAGCAAAGGTGTCGCCGGCCAGCCTGGCCAGGGCATCTCGCTGGCGAACGCGCACCCCCAGGTTACCGGCCAGTTCTCTGAGGTAGCGGTCGCAGGTGCCGCTGCCTGCCAGATCGTTGAAGCGTTCGAATTCATCCAGATCGAGATACAGCAGGCTGTCGCAGGATTCCCGATGGGTTTTCTGCTCCAGGGTCCTGAGCATTCGGGCGATGAAGGCCTTTCGGTTCATCAGGCCAGTGACCGGATCGTGACGTATCCGGTATTCCTCGCTGGGGGCATGGTGGGGCCTGGGCTCAATGCGACGGGCCACGTGCACGGCGCCGGTGACTTCGCCCAACTCGTTGGTCAGGCGTTGGTAGTGGAATTCATGCACTGGCAACTCACGGGACTGCTGGGCCATGGGCATCTCGACTACGAAACTGTCGCGTTCGAAGGCCCGGTGCCAGAGCCGTTCCATCAGCCTGCGTTCGTTCGGGAACTCCTGCAGGAGGTCGCTCAGGTTGTCACCCGTTAACGGGTTCTGTCCGAATGTTTCGGAAAACTGCCTGGCCCAGGCGTCGTTGAAGTGGAGCAGGTCGAAGGAGGCATTCACGGCGACAACCAGGTCTGACGTGGCGCTGGTAATGGCGCCAAGCATGGTGCTTGCCTGCTGGCGAGCCCTGTCGAGCTGCATGTCGGCCGTTCGGTCCACCAGCGTGCCACCGAGGCGTGGAATCCTGCCGCCCTGTTTGAGGGCGCGGCAACTGAGGGTGACCCGCCGCTGGCTCTGTTGTGAGGTGACGATGTCAAGATCAAGGGAGAGCGCCTCGCCCGTGCGCAGGCAGCGCCGGAACATGGCCCGGACCCTGGCCTGCCCGGTCTGGCAGTAGAAAAGCGCCTGCTCCGGGGTGATGTCGGCGCCGGGTCTCAGCTCAAGAAGCTGGAACATGCCTTCGGTCCAGCTCATCTCGTTGGTGCGGGTGTCCAGTTCCCAGATCCCGAAACCGGCACTGCTCTCGGCTCGCCGCAACAGCCGGGAATCGCAGGTGGCATTGTCGCACAGGGTTATGGTGGCGCTGGCCGCCTTGTCGGAATCCCGCACGTCGAGTCTCAGGCTCAGGCAGGCGGTGTAGAAAAACCCTTCCTTGTGTCGGAAGGTCACCAGAACGTTCTGGCCCCGTTCAATCCTATGGCGGTTCGCCGGTGCGAAGGGGTCATCCTGTCGTGATGCCAGGATCCGATGCACCGGTTGCCCCTCCAGGTCGCTGGCGTCGTAGCCGAGCACCGCCTCGGCCCGGTGGTCGGCGAACAGTACCTTGCCCTCATCGTCAATGCGTAGCACGGTCTGGCGCCCGGATGCCGGCGACTGATCCGAGCGGTACCGGCGGATGATGAATTCTTTCACAGGGGGTGAGCCTCGCGTGTTCTCCAGCTTTTATTTTTCTAAAGGTTTTGCCACGATGCCGACATCATACTCATACTGATGCTGAAAAGAACCTCTCTGCGGAGCCGCCTTGACCGCCCATGTTGCCCCGATTTCCCTCGACTTTGAGGAGGGAATAGATCGCAAGACCCTCCGTCGTCTGAGGGACCGGTTTCTTCTGGTCAATCAGCAGCGCTGGGATCGTGCCCATTCTGCGTTGTCTTATCGCCAGCAGATGGTGCTCGAAATTCTGCCCCTGGCATTCCATCTCAACCATCCCGCGTTGCCCGGTTACCTGGACAGCGATTGCCCCTATGGTCTGAGTAATTACAAACCGTCGCCCGCCACGATCAACGCGGCCCGGCGCCTGGCCCGGACCTTTTCGTTGAAGGATGAGGGCACGCGCAAGCCGGATCTTGAGGCCATGTTCCTGATGGGCAGCCCCGGAACCCTGGGCCACTCGGTGGCCAGCGATCTTGATGTCTGGCTGTGCCATCGAAGCGATTTGCCGGAGCGGGGAATCCGCTGTCTCGAACGCAAGGCCGCCAAATTGGCCCGCTGGGCGGAATCCTTTGGTGTGGAGCTTCACGTGTTCGTCTTCTGTGCCTCGGACTGGCGGGCCGGCCGGCAGCGTGCTGAGGTGACCGGCGAGAACTGTGGCAGTGCCCAGCACTTTCTGTTGCTGGACGAGTTCTATCGAACCAGCATCCATTTGGCTGGTGCCTGGCCCATGTGGTGGCTGATTCCTCCGGAGCAGGAAGAAAATTACGACGACTGCATGCGCAAGCTGGTGGATTTCCGGTTTGTGCGTGCGGAGGACTACATCGATTTTGGTCCGGTTCCGGCGATCCCCGAGGCGGAATTTCTCGGCGCCGGTGTCTGGCAGTTGTACAAGGGGATTGATGCGCCCTGGAAGTCCATTCTGAAACTGCTTCTGATTGAGTGTTACGCGCGGACCACCGGCGAGGCCTTGTTGTCCAGCGAGTTCAAGCGGGCTGTTTTCCGGGGCGAGACCGATGCCGATAGCCTCGACCCTTACGTCATGCTTTACGATCGACTCGAAGGCTGGCTTGCCGGTCCGGAAGTGGCTTCAAGGCTGGACTTGATCCGCCGGAGCCTGTACCTGAAAGCCGGTTTGCCACTGACCCGGTCCGAGGCCACCGGGGAACAGTGGCGTGCCCGTCTGTTGCGTCAATTGGTGACACGCTGGGGCTGGTCCGAGAGTACGCTGGCAGAGCTGGATGAGCGCCAGCGCTGGCGGGCAGAGGAGGTCACCATCCTGAGACGAACCATTGTCAACGAGCTGACCCATGGTTACCGGTTGCTCTCTAAAATGGCCAGGGAGCATGGCCAGCGTGCTGCCATCAGTGCCAGCGATATCAATCTGCTGGGTCGCAAGCTTTATGCGGCGTTTCAACGCAAGGCCGGCAAGATTGAGCAGATTAATCCGGGGCTGGCGCCCTCCCTGGCCGAGGAAAACCTGGCGTTTCACCATCAGTCGGAGCAGGGGGGAGGCGCGGATGGCTGGCTACTGTTCCGGGATCTGGAAGATCCGGCCGATGCCTTCTGGCAACCTGTGATTCGCCGCTCCGGCAATCTCGCGGAACTGATGGTCTGGTGCTACTGCAATGGTCTGTTGACCCGTTCGACAAGACTGAACGTGCGCTCCGGAACCAGTATCGCTTCGGTCAGCGAGTTGCGGGAAATGCTGGATGCCCTGTCGGCGTTCCTGCCATTTCCCATTGCGCCGGCTGAGCGTGAGGCGTTGTCCCGGGGTGTGCGGCCACTGAGAAATCTGCTGCTGGTGAATGTGGGCGTCGATCCCCAGGCGCATCTCACGGAGAAGGGCCTACACAAGCTCAGTTCGCGACACGATTCGCTGGGCTTCAGTGGCGGTCGTGAGAATCTGGTGATCAGCATTGACCAGATCACCTTCAACAGCTGGCACGAGGTGAGCCTGCAACACTACGCCGCCGGCGACACGCTCATCCAGTGTCTGAAGAATGTCCTCGCCTCGGTGGCCGCAAACCCCGCCGACCTGCCAGACGTTCAGGTGCACTGCCACAACCGGGGTCATGGCTCGGCTATCGCCCGCCGGGTACAGGAACTGTTTGCTGATGTGCTTCGCCCTTTCTTTGCCGGCGGTACTGGCCCACATCCGCTGCGCTATGTCATCGAGATGGATCGCCGCTACTTCCTGCTTCAGTTCAATGGCCTGGAGCCAGGGTTTGTTGCCCTGGAGAGCTTCGAGGCGCTGATGGAGCACCTGGCATTGCCACAGGAACGGTACCTCCCGGTGGTATTCGATCGCTACGCCCTGCAGGAGGATCCGGCCTTGCGGGCGGTTTGCCTTGCCAGCGAACCGGATAATATCCAGGTGTTCTACCGTATTCAGGGTGACCGGGCCCGGCTATGGGTGGTTGACGAGCTGGGCTCGCTGTTCAGTTGGGAGCAGGCGGTGACCAGCCGCCGGCACTTGCTGGTGCCGGTACTGCGGTTTCTCGATAACCTGATTGAGCGGCGTTTACTCCGTCATACCGATTCGGCAGGCGTGGTTGTGGGCGTTCAGTGTTACGAGATTGTCCGGCGCGACGGGAACTGGCGTGCCGAGTACCGGCCGGAATCGGATTCGGGGGTAACCCTGCCCGGGTTTGAGGTGCAGGCCGTGGGCATCCACGAGGGCGACAGCCGTCTGCGCTTCGACATCTTCTGCGGTGACCAGGAATTCAGCGTCCAGGAGTATGGCGACCAACTGATTCCGGCGGTGGCCCACTACATCCGATCCCTGCGCCGGAGTGACGAGGTGTATCCGGTGTATCTGACCGACGTTCACCTGCCCCACGACCTCGATCCGCGGGTCTATCAGCAGGATATCCAGACCAGCCAGTATCTTTATTACCGGTCCGTGCTGGAGGATTCTCTCAACAGGCATCTTGCCAGGACGCACTGACCTCGCGGCCCGGGGCGGGTCTCAGGTATACTGCGCCCATAGTGAACTCAGGGGTAGCAGCTATGCGAACTTGGACTCTGCCGATCATAACGCTGATGCTGGCTCTGGTTGTGAGCGGTTGCGGCCAGAAAGGTCCGTTGTACCGTGACAATCAGGCGGCTTCGGCGACGTCCGGGGCGGATGCGGCCCAGAATCAGACGGACCGAAAAGAAGATCGAGATTAGCGCGCTGGCCACCAGACCCCCTAAAACGAATCAGGAAACTCATGGATCATTTCAACTACCGCGACGGCGAGCTCTACGCCGAGGATGTCCCTGTCTCTGCCATTGCCGATCGTTTTGGTACACCGGCCTATGTCTACTCTCGCGCCACGCTGGAGCGGCATTATCGGGCCTATGACGATGCCTTGCGGGATCACCCGCACCTGGTGTGCTATGCCGTAAAAGCCAACAGCAACCTGGCGGTGCTGAACGTGCTGGCCCGGCTTGGTGCCGGCTTCGATATTGTGTCGGCCGGCGAGCTGGAACGCGTATTGCGCGCGGGTGGCGACCCATCCCGTGTGGTTTTCTCCGGTGTTGGCAAGCAGGAGTGGGAAATGAAGCGGGCGCTTGAAGTGGGCGTGCGCTGTTTTAACGTGGAATCCGATACCGAACTGGACCGGCTCAATATGGTGGCGGGCGAACTCGGTGTGAAGGCGCCGATCTCGCTGCGGGTGAATCCGGATGTGGATGCCGGTACCCATCCCTATATTTCCACGGGTCTGAAAGAGAACAAGTTCGGAATTGATATTGCCGAAGCGCCCCAGGTATACGCCCGTGCCGCAGGTATGCCGAATCTCGACGTGAAAGGTGTCGATTGTCACATCGGCTC
>JAWWAT010000058.1:0-11720 GCA_033721635.1 Marinobacter sp.
CATGGTGGGCTATGCCCTGGTTCTGGTCTCATTCCCGGTTGCCATGACAACCAACTGGGCGGAACCCGCCATGCTCTGGGACGGTGCACCGGGCTTTGGTGAGACCCTGGCGACCATTGCCTCCGGCCAGCAAACAGCGGTGGACGGCTGGACCATGGCAACCCCCCTTGATGAATACAAGCACAAGATCACCACCCATACCGCGGCCGAGGTTCTCAACCACCCGACCTTTGGTGATGGTGTTGCGAGGGGCTGGGAATGGGTCAACGCGGCGTTTCTGGCCGGAGGCCTGCTGCTGATCGGCCTGCGCATTATCAGCTGGCATATTCCGGCGGGGTTTCTCGGCGGCCTGATCGTGATGAGCCTGGCTTTTGGCAGCAACGCCGACCTTTACGCGCCGCTTTCACTGCATCTGCTGGCGGGCGGCACCATGCTGGGTGCGTTCTTCATTGCCACCGATCCGGTGTCTGCCGCCACCAGCCATCAGGGCAAACTGATCTACGGGGCGGGGATTGGCATCTTGATCTATCTGATCCGCACCTGGGGCAATTATCCGGACGCCGTGGCGTTCAGCGTTTTGCTAATGAATTTTGCAGTACCCTTCATCGATCATTACACACCCCCGCGCACATACGGGCATCACAAGGCCCGCAGGGGTGTTCCGGGGAGTCAGGGATAATCATGGCCGCAGTTGCACAGTCCATCCGTCGCAGCGCCATCGGGCTAGGTCTGTTTGCCGTAATCACCGGTGGCACCATCGCCGTGACCCAGGTGGCGACCGAAGAGCGCATCCGTGAGCAGGCGGCTCGTGCCGAGGCCCAGGCCCTCTATGAAATCATTCCGGAGAGCCGGCACAATAACGACTTGCTCAGGGACACGGTGCAGCTACCCGCCAGTGAGCGGCTGGCGCAACCCGGTCCGCTGACCGTCTGGGTGGCGAGGCAGAACGAGCGCCCCATTGGCATGATCATGCCAGTGGTGGCCCCGGACGGCTACTCTGGCAAAATACATCTGCTGGTGGGCGTCAACATGCAGGGTACTATCCTTGGAGTGAGGGTAACCAATCATAAAGAAACGCCGGGGCTGGGAGACCAGATCGAGACCCGAAAATCCGACTGGATCAAGAGCTTTGATGGCCGGTCCCTGGGCAAGCCGCCCCACCGGGAGTGGAACGTCAAAAAGAATGGTGGAGAGTTCGATCAGTTCACCGGCGCCACCATCACACCAAGGGCTGTGGTGAAAGCGGTTCAGAAAGCACTGATTTACTTCCGGGAAAATCGTCAGATTATCCGAGAGCGGCTTAATGAAGAGCCGTCACCAAGAGACAACATCCTGAACCCTGAAGCGATTGCCGGCGAATCGTCCAATACGGAGCATTCCTGATCATGGCAACCAAATCATCCAGCGAAATCGTCCGGGACGGGCTTTGGGACAATAACCCTGCCCTCGTCCAGGTACTTGGGCTCTGCCCTCTTCTGGCAGTGACCAGTACCGTTGTTAACGCCATCGGCCTGGGCCTGGCCACACTCATGGTGCTCATGGGATCCAATCTCGCGGTGTCGCTGATTCGCAATTTCGTGAGCGAGTCGGTTCGCCTGCCCGCATTCGTGATGATCATCGCTTCATTCGTGACCTGCGCCGAATTGCTGATGCAGGCCTTTACCTACGAGTTGTATCTGATTCTCGGCATCTTCATCCCGTTGATTGTCACCAACTGTGCCATCCTGGGCCGGGCCGACGCCTTCGCCTCGAGGAATCCACCACTTCCGGCACTGCTGGATGGCGCCATGATGGGCCTTGGCTTTCTGGCGGTGCTGGTGGTTCTGGGCGGCCTTCGGGAACTTATTGGACAGGGCACCCTGTTTGTCGACATGCACCTGCTGCTCGGCCCCGTTGCGGCCGACTGGGTGATCCGCCCCTTCGACAACTACCCGGATATGCTGTTTATGATTCTGCCACCCGGCGCGTTTGTGGGCCTCGGCCTGCTGATCGCCCTTAAGAACGGGATCGATAATCACCTGGAAGAGCGCCGCAAAGCCAATGAACCAGAACCCGTGGCAGCGGGTAGCAAACGGGTCCGGGTTACCGGCAACGTTTCCTGATCCCCTGGTTGCAGAAAACTGAGAGCTGATGAACAAACAGAAACGCATTGAGATCTTCACTCGGCTGCGGGAGGCTAACCCCAACCCGACCACCGAGCTGAACTATTCCAGCCCGTTCGAGCTACTTATTGCGGTTATCCTGTCGGCCCAGGCCACGGATGTGGGCGTCAACAAGGCTACGGACAAGCTGTTCCCGGTGGCTAATACGCCAGAGGCCATCCTTGCCCTCGGGGTTGATGGCCTTAAGGAATACATCAAGACTATTGGCCTGTTTAACAGCAAGGCCGAGAACGTCATCAAGACCTGCCGCATTCTGGTTGAAAAGCACGGTGGCCAGGTACCGGAACGCCGGGAAGATCTTGAGGCACTGCCAGGCGTCGGTCGCAAAACCGCAAACGTGGTCCTGAATACCGCCTTCGGCCACATGGCCATGGCGGTAGACACTCACATCTACCGCGTGTCGAACCGCACCGGCATTGCGCCCGGCAAGAACGTTCTGGAGGTGGAGAACCGGTTGATGCGTCTCGTGCCGAAGGAGTTCCTGCTGGACGCGCACCACTGGCTGATTCTGCACGGGCGCTATACCTGTACCGCCCGCAAACCGAAATGTGGCGCCTGTATCATCGAGGACCTGTGCGAGTTCAAGCAGAAACGGGACTATCTCTGAACTGGGGTCGTAAAAAAAGCCGGCGTCTTGCCGGCTTTTTGTTTCAGATACCAAGCCGCGATTAGCGCTGACCCAGCATTTTCTCCTTCAGATCCTTCTGCGCCGGCTTATCGGAGAGCCAGATTCCGAACAGGGCCTTCTTGAAGGCCAGATCGCCAACCGTGTCCTTATGCTCGCCGTTCTTGAGGACCCGTACGCCTTCGTCCGGCAGATACACCAGGTCGAAAACGTCACCCTCGGTGATCTCTTCCTGGAACACGGCCATGAACTGGTCCACATCCTCCTGGATAGATGCCATATCGCCGTCGGTGGAGGCCTCGAAACCTTCCAGGGTGGCCTCTGTCATGCGTTCGCTGGTAATCATGCCGGAGATGATGTGCAGAGTGATTGCCTGGGGCTCATCTGCGTTAATCACGGCCTCACCATCATCGATGGTCTCTGGAACGTACAGACCGCCGACATACAGGTCCATGAACCATTTGGAACGGGTCCCTGCGCCATTAAGCTTCAGTTCGGTATCCATGGCTGAATAGGTATCCGGAACATCAACACCTTCCACGGTAAGTGCAGCCGCCGGTGCCGACAGCACTGCCGTCATTACCAGCGAGGCAAAGCCGGTTGTAAGAGCCTTTTTCATAGTCCTTTCCTTTTCGATCGTTATTATTGATGTGTTTCATTCGTGCACCGGGTTTCGACACCCTTATCCCCGCCCGGTCTCGGCATTCTATCAATGAGGCTGGCGGGCAGTGCGCAACCTGGTTCTCATTTGCAGCGATCCTGAAACACAAAAAAGCCGGCCAGGAAGACCCTGGCCGGCTTTTCGATCGTTAAATCAGAAGGACTTATTTAAAAAGCAGGTTTCCGGACAAGCCTTCTTTCTCCAGAATTTCGCGCAGACGACGTAGCGCCTCAACCTGAATCTGCCTGACGCGTTCGCGGGTCAGACCGATTTCCTGCCCCACTTCCTCCAGCGTGCTGACGGGGTAGCCCCGAAGACCAAACCGGCGTGACAGAACTTCCTGTTGCTTGTCACTGAGCTGATCGATCCACTTTTCCAGGCAGGAACACATGTTGTTGTCCTGCAGGAGATCCGCCGGATCCGAAGCACCCTCATCAGCCACGGTGTCCAAAAGCGACTTTTCGCCACCGGTGCCGATGGGTGTATCCATCGAAGCCACGCGCTCATTCAGACCAAGCATGCGCTTCACGTCAGCTACCGGCTTGTCGACCATTCTCGCGATTTCTTCAGCCGACGGCTCATGATCCAGTTTCTGGGTCAATTCCCGCGCCGCACGCAGATAAAGGTTGAGTTCCTTGACCACATGAATCGGCAAGCGGATGGTGCGGGTCTGGTTCATGATGGCCCGCTCAATGGTCTGGCGGATCCACCAGGTGGCATAGGTGGAGAAACGGAAGCCACGCTCCGGATCGAACTTCTCAACTGCCCGGATCAGACCGAGATTACCCTCTTCGATCAGGTCCAGCAGGGTCAGGCCCCGGTTCACGTAGCGGCGGGCAATCTTGACGACAAGGCGAAGATTGCTTTCGATCATCCGCTTGCGCCCGGCGTCTTCACCCTTGCGGGCCAAGCGCGCGAAATAAACCTCTTCTTCCGGCGTCAGGAGCGGCGAAAAACCGATCTCGTTCAGGTAGAGCTGGGTCGCATCCAGCTGTTTCTGACTGGTGAAATAACGTCCCTGGGTGGGAATATCTTCTTCTGCCTCAGCTACCTCTTCGGTAGCCTCTTTATCGACTTTTTCTTCTGCTAGCAATTGATCCTCGGCATCGTCCATGTCCGACACGCGATCAATAATGATGTCTTCTTGCTCTGCTGACATTTGTCTTGCCCCGCCTCTCAATAATCCTGGATGTTCGTCCGATACTTCTTGTTATTGCGGACGTCTTTGTATTCGTACTTTTCTTCAGGACATTTTGTTGGTCGGCCTGTCACGGCCTCATACCGTTTTTGTTTTTCTTTCGAACGCGGTTTTTGTCAGTGCCGGAGTTTGGGATCTGGGCAGCCTGCTGACTGCGCCTTCTGTT
Source organism: Marinobacter sp. (assembly GCA_033721635.1). Lineage (GTDB taxonomy): Bacteria > Pseudomonadota > Gammaproteobacteria > Pseudomonadales > Oleiphilaceae > Marinobacter. The sequence goes on from JAWWAT010000058.1 coordinate 4,813, forward strand.
AGCGCGGCGGCAGATAATGGACTGGGTCAACCGGATTGCCGTTTTTGCGAATCTCAAAATGCAACATGGGTCGTTCAGCGCCACTGCTACCGAGCTCTGCGATCACCTGCCCGGCTTTCACATCCTCCCCTTCCTGCACCAGAATCTTCCGGTTGTGAGCGTAAGCACTTAAATAGTGCTCGTTGTGATTCACGATAATCAGATTGCCGTATCCAAGCAACCCGTTGCCGGCATAGACCACATTCCCGGTGGCCGCAGCCCTTACAGCATCCCCGGCTTGCCCGGCAATATCAATACCTTTATTGACTTTTCCGGATGTTGAATATCCAGCAATTACAGTGCCAACGTGGGGCCAGCGCCATTCGACTCGAGCCACGGTCTGGGTCTGGGAAGCCAGAGGCGTATCCTTGCTCGGTGCCCGGGTTATCGCAGGCTTTGGTCCCGTGGAGGCCGTCTGCTTCGGCGGCGAAGCCCGACTCGGCGTTCTCGGTCCAGAGGCCGCCGGTCTGCTGGCAGTAGTAGTCTGACTGCCCGACGTTACATTTCCGCGAAGATCAAGACGGAGAACCTGCCCTGCCTTGAGGTTCCAGGGTGGACCAATCCCATTGGCATCGCCCAGCTCCCGGTAGTCGCGACCATACCGCCAGGCTATGCTGTAAAGGGTTTCGCCAGGCTGGACGACGTGCCGGCCCCAGTAGACCGGGGGATTGTAAATATCGTCCTGGTACAGTGCGGGCGAATTGCAGCCAGACAAAAGCAGCAAGGCCATCAGGGGAAGGAGGATCAAAAGACTGGTCGGCGTTTTTTCCGCAGGACGAGAGAGTTCAGAGGCACCGGAAAGGAACCGCGGGGATACCGGCAAAACGGCACTGACTAACCCACGCAAAAATCTCACAGGAATAAAACCGACCCAGTTATGAAAAATCCGTATAACTCATTTTGTTTGTCGAAGCAGTTTCTAAACTCTTTATAGTAACTTGCTAATATATTGCATATTTCTGATAGGAACCCAAGTTACCCAACCGCCACCCTTGTTACCTCACGAAACATCCGTTTTGTGCGTCAGGTAACACTCTCGCACAAGAATCACCCCGAAGAACGCCGATGGTCAGGCATACCCGCGCTTGGAACCGACCCACTCCACAAGCAGTACAAGACCAAAACCAGCCAGTGCCATGGCGACGGCGAGTAGCACCTGGGGATCCTGCCCGGCCTTCTCCGAAAAGGTCCAGGGCCAGATACTTGCCTCATTCAAAGGCACTTTTTCACCGGAACTGTTGACCCGCCAGCTGAGCGTTTCTTTCCAGGGCCAAACCTTGTTGAGCGCGCCGATCATAAAACCGGTGAGCAAGGCGAGCACCAGATCATGGAAATGATGGAACGCCCAGGTGATCAGGCGGGCAATGGATAAGAGGCCCACCACGCAACCTGCCATAAACAGCAGCAGAATGCCCATATCCAAGGACTTGATCGCCGCCAGCACCGGCGCATACATTCCAATAATCACCAGAATGAAACTGCCCGAAATGCCGGGAAGAATCATGGCGCAGATGGCGAGGGCGCCAGCGCCGAAAAATGCAAGTGCGGACGGCGAGACCTCGCTGGCGGAAAGGGTGGTTACCCACCAGGCGATAACAATGCCAAAGAGCAACGGAACCAGCAGGTTGGGTGTATAACGCCGGGCCTGACGCCCTACATGCCACACCGAGGCTACGATCAAGCCGAAGAAAAAACTCCAGATCAGGATCGGATACGCCACCAGTAAGTAACTGATGGCTGAAGCGAGGGTGGCAATGCTCGCGAGAATACCCGCCAGCAGGCAAACCAGAAAGGTTCCATCGACGGCCTTCCAGAAAGCTCTGAACTTGCCGCGAAACAAGTGGCGAAAGGCCGCCACGGGGATGGCATTGATCGCTTCAAGCAGCCGAAAGTAGATGCCGGTAATGAATGCAATGGTGCCGCCGGACACGCCCGGAACGATGTCAGCCGCCCCCATGGCAATGCCCCGCAGAAATACCGCAGCGGGATGATGGTTACGGGCGGTTTCGCTATCTGCGTCGGAGCTGAGAACTGCAGGGTCAACCATAACTATCGGACAACCCCGCCCAGGAGCGGCACAAACCGAACCGGTTCCAGCTCTTTGTGATCGAAACGATCGCCTCGGCGGGTAACCTCCACCAACACCTGATTCTCTTCGCCCACTGGCGCAATCAGAATGCCACCGTCGGCCAGCTGTGCGAGCAATTCGCCCGGAACCTCAATGGGCGCAGCGGTCACGATAATGCCGTCGAAAGGGCCCCGCTCAGGCCAGCCCATGCCACCATCCGCGTGTTTCAGAAACACGTTTCGGGCGTTCAACTGACGCAATCGGTCCCGTGCCCGGTCTTGCAGTGCCTTGATACGCTCAACGCTGTAGATTTCCGAAAACAGGCGGGAGAGTACCGAGGTCTGGTAGCCGGATCCGGTTCCCAGTTCCAGCACCCGAGACGGCTCATGCGCCAGCATCAGTTCCGTCATCCGCGCCACAATGTAAGGCTGGGACAGAGTCTGGCCATATCCTATGGGCAGGGATGTATCTTCATAGGCGCGATGGGACAGGGCCTCATCCAGGAAGATGTGCCTTGGCACTTCTCCCATAATCTCAAGCACCCGGTCCGATTCAATGCCGGCTTCCCTGAGACGTTGGACCAGGCGCATCCGGGTACGTCGGGAGGTCATCCCGATGCCTTCGAGCTGAGCGGTCATCCCTTGCCCTCCAGCCAATCCTCCAGGGTATCAACCCAGTCCCGGAGCCGGGACAGCGCCTCATGCCGGGTCATGTCGATATGCACCGGAGTCACCGAGACATAGCCTTCGCGGACGGCGTTGAAATCCGTACCCGGGCCGGCATCACCGCCCACACCGGCGGCCCCTATCCAATACCGCTCTTTACCGCGAGGACAGGTCATCGGAACCGCGCCTTCAGCCCGCTCCCGGTGGCCCAGGCGGGTTACCCGGATTCCAGCCAGCTCCTCCCAGGGTACGTCCGGGACATTCACATTAAGAATGGAGCGCGGCCCGAGCGCCAGGGGGCGCTCGTTTTCGAGCAGCATCCGGACCACCCGGGCAGCTGTTTCGTAATGAAAGTGGCCATCGTTCACCAGGGAAACGGCGATGGCCGGGAGGCCAAGGTGGCGCCCTTCGGTGGCTGCGGCAACGGTACCCGAATAGATAATGTCATCGCCCAGGTTGGCATGGGTGTTTATCCCGGAAACCACCCTGTCGAATGGCTCTCTGAACAGCCCGTTGACCGCCAGATGAACGCAGTCTGTCGGCGTCCCATCCACCGAACGGAAGCCGTTTGGATGCTCTTCCACAGTGAGGGGGCGATTGAGAGTCAGGGCGTTGCTGGCACCGCTGTGATCCCGATCGGGGGCCACGACCTCCAGCTCACCCAGCCCCTTCAATCCCTCGAACAGGGCGATAAGCCCCGGCGAATGAACGCCGTCATCGTTCGACAACAGAATACGCACAGTGTTCTCCGCTAGCCTTGTTGTTCGTTATGTCGGCTGAGGCTCATGTCCTCAAGCTCGAAAATATCACTCAAAATTGTTGTGGCGTACTGACCGGGCGAAAGGAAAAATGCCAATTCCAGGCTGTCCTCAGCCAGCCACTGCCAGGAGAGCCTCTCGGGCTTTACCGCCAGGGGCCTTCGCTCCGGTTTCATCCGGGTTACCGAGAACAGGCTCGCCAAGCCCGGGGTTTGCGCAACAATGTCCCGCTCAAGGGTTTCCAGTGGCCCGGAAGCGGTCGTGCCGCCGTCCCCCCACAAGGGCCCTGTCGCCCCTGCCTCGGCCCAGCTGCCATCTTCTACCCGGGCTGCAAGCACCTCGTTGAACAGCCATGAGCGCGCCGCCGAAAAATACAATACGTTTTTCGAGCTGTCGCTGCCAGCACGCTTTTTGCCCCCGCGGCCTTTTCCGCCAGATCGGCTCCGACGGTTCAGGGTGGCGGGATCCAGATGAACAGCCCGGTCTAGGTTAGCTCCACCGTTGCCGAACCGTTGGGGGCCAAAGTAATTGGGGGCCCCGATATCTTTGAGGCGCGCCAGCGCACGATCGATGAACTCGCGTTCCCCGGTAACGGCCCGCAGGATGATAACAAAGCCATTGCCACTGTGGTCCCCACGCCGTAATTTCCGACCCTGTCGGGAGGACGCCAGAACGGGCCAGCGAGTGGCAATTTCCTTAATCAACGAGGCGTCCTGAGCTTCACAACCGGGCCGATAAAGACTGAACCATTGGCGTGTTACCGCATGCCGATCCTTGAGCCCGCAGAAGCCGACATCAAAGTTCCGACAATCCGCCATCCTGGCCAGTTCGCGAGCGACATACTCCGTGTTATCACCCACTTTCTCGAGTTTCAGACAGAGATGCTCGCCACTTCCGGGGATTGCGTCCGCCTCGACACCAGAGCTGCAGTCCTGCAGTTCCAGTAGCTCTTCGACAATGAAATCGCCGGGCGTTGTCTTCAAACGACCCGAAGCAACACGGGCACCGCCGGACGTAGGCCAGTCAAGGCGCCACTGACTCACGAATCCACCGGCTCAAGCAGGCAAATGGCCTGGCAGGCGATGCCTTCACCCCGCCCTGTGAAACCCAGTTTTTCCGTGGTAGTGGCTTTCACGCTTACACGACTGGCGGGTACGCCCAGATCCTCAGCAATGTTCAGCCGGATAGCGTTAATGTGAGGTGCCATTTTGGGTGCCTGGGCGATGATCGTGGTATCCACGTTCACCACACTGAACCCTTCGTCTCGGACACGCCCCATCACCCGGCGCAAAAGATCGCGGCTGTCGGCACCCGCCCACTCGTCACTGGTGTCCGGGAAGAAATGTCCGATATCGCCAAGGGCCACGGCGCCCAACAACGCATCCGCCAGGGCATGCAGCAGGACATCACCATCAGAGTGAGCCTTAAGCCCGTGGGAATGCGGAATGGCTACGCCGCCAATAATCACAGAGTCGCCTTCACAGAAGGCATGGACATCAAAGCCCTGACCAATACGCATAATGTGCTCCGGAAAACCCCGAACGTTCAGAACTGGCTGAGAATAAAGCCTGCGAGTGCCAGATCAGCGGGTACGGTGATCTTGATATTGTCCGGCCGCCCCTCAACCAGAATCGGCATGTTACCGGAAAACTCCACGGCAGAGGACTCATCCGTCACAGGAAGTTCGCGGGCAAGCGCAGATTCCAGTGAATCTACCAGGAGTCGATAGCGAAACATCTGGGGCGTCAGTGCCCGCCACAGATTCGCACGGTCTACCGTCTCGGCCACCTCGGGCAGCGCGCCGGTGCCTCCCCGCTTGAGGGTGTCGGCCACGGGTGAAGCCAAAAGCCCCCCGACAGGGTGGTTGTAGAGTTGATCAATGAGATTGGACAGATCCCGGGCATCAAGGCACGGCCGTGCTGCATCATGCACCAGAATCCAGTCATCATCCCTGACCTGTTCCGCCATGGCATGCAGCGCCGACAACACCGAACCGGCCCTTTCGGACCCGCCGGTGCAGGTCTGGATTCGGCTATCGTCGCTGGCCTCGGTATCCGGCCACCAACGATCGGCCGGATGCAGTGGCACCATGCAGCCGGAAAAAGGTGCGGAATCCATCAGTCGCGAAAGGGTTATGTCGAGAATGAAACGTTGGTCTATCCGAAGGTACTGTTTCGGTTGTCCGGCTTGCATACGCTGGCCGATGCCGGCGGCAGGAACAATCAGCCAAAGTCTCGGAGCGGGCATAGACAATCAGTTTTCAACAACCAGGAAAAAGGTCTCGTCTTCTCTTATCAGGCCGAGGTTCATTCTGGCCCGCTCTTCCACGGCGCCCTGCTCATTACGCAGATTCCTGACTTCGGCATAGAGACGTTCATTGCGGGTAGCCAGTTCGGCATTCTCTTCACGTTGCTCGGCGATGGACTGTTCAAGAGCCCATACCTGCGCAAAGCTGCCCTCCCCGACCCACAGGCGCACCTGCAGCAGGAGAATCACAACCACCATTAGGGTCCAGAGCAACTTCATTGCCGATTCCGTTCAAAATTCAATCAATCAAAATAACAACGTCGGACGTTGATTATAGACCTTAGAGTAGATTAGCAACAAATTCTTCTAACTGCCTGTACAAAAAGGCCATCGAGCCCTGGCTTTCGTCCAGAACACGATGGCCTTAACAGTTTTTCGCCAATTACCGACTTCAGATCCGGACGGAACCGGTCAGATCAGTCGATCAGCCTTGCCCCTTGATCTCGCTCAGACCGCGGTATGGCGCCTTGCCGTCCAGAGCTTCTTCAATACGCAGCAGCTGGTTGTACTTGGCAACACGATCGGAACGGCACAGAGAACCGGTCTTGATCTGGCCGGCACAAGTCGCCACAGCCAGATCGGCGATGGTGGTGTCCTCGGTTTCACCTGAGCGATGAGAAATCACTGCGGTGAAGCCAGCATCCTGTGCCATCTTGATGGCATCGAGGGTTTCACTCAGGCTGCCAATCTGGTTGAACTTGATCAGGATAGAGTTACCTACACCCTTCTCGATACCCTGCTTCAGGATTTTGGTATTGGTGACGAACAGATCATCGCCCACCAGCTGAACCTTGCTACCGAGCTTGTCGGTCAGTACTTTCCAGCCATCCCAGTCGCTCTCGTCCATGCCGTCTTCGATGGACACGATCGGGTAGCGCTCGCACAGGCCAGCCAGGTAGTCAGCAAAGCCTTCGGAATCGAAGCTCTTGCCTTCACCAGACAGCTGATACTGGCTATCCTTGTAAAACTCGGAAGAAGCGCAATCCAGAGCCAGGGTCACATCGGTACCCAGCTTGTAGCCGGCCTTCTCGACCGCTTCCTGAATGACCGCCAACGCGGCTTCGTTGGAAG
>JAWWAT010000059.1:0-11527 GCA_033721635.1 Marinobacter sp.
CTGCCGGTTTACCCATGTTTACCCGGACGGTCCGGCACCCTATTTCACGTTTTACTGCGTGGGCGACACCACCGGTGACTTGGGCAAAGCGTTGGAAAAGTGGAAACGGCTCAAGCGCATTTCCATGGAAGTGCTGGCCGAGCAGGGTGCCACGGTCACCCATCATCACGCGGTCGGCAGGGATCATCGCTTTGGCTATGAACAGCAGACTTCGCCACTGTTTCGCCAAACCCTGGCGGCGGGCAAATACTTTCTGGACCCACAGGGCATTCTCAATCCCGGGGTACTGATTGACCCACATGACAAGAGCATCGGCATTCGGGGTGTGTTATCCGAGCCAGGCTAACCCGTCAGTCCTGATGCACACCGTTGAACCGCCCCCTTACCCACGCCGCCCGGAAAGTTTCCGCAGCCACCCCGGCCAGGAACCCGAAAAACGGGTCGGCCCAGAAGGTAATCAGCGCCGTGATTCCGATCACCGGCCAGCAGGAGGGTTTGGCTGTTCGTAGACGCCTGGTAAGCCCAAGCTCGACAGCTGCTACCATCAGCAAAGCCCCGAGCCCCGCCGCAGGTACCGCGGCAATGAACGAAAGACCACCGGGCACGATGGCCACCAGGAATAACCCCGCACCCAGCAGCACCGGCGCCAGACCGGTGCGGGCGCCGAAGCGATAGTGGGCCGCCACACCGCCGGCGCCATGGCACATAGGCAAGGCACCGAAAGGCACCAGGACCAGGTTCGCCAGACCCGTTGTGACGGACAGCCTTGCTGGTGAGACCCGATGGGACTGGTCGCCGAAATAATCCCCGACCACCAGGGCTGTCAGAACGATCGCGTTGGTGATGGTCAGCGCCAGCTGTGGCAGCACCAGGATGGAAAATCCCTGCTGCCAGTCATCCATTGAGGGCAGTTCCGGCATCGAGAAAATCGCCGGATCCGCCGGTAGCGGCAACCCGGGCGAGCCCAGCAGCGCACCGAGAACCATCGCCACGGCAAGACCAAGCAATGCCGCAGGCCAACTGGGGAAAAGTTTCAGGGTGACGGCCAGCACAGCAAGGACCAGGAGCCCCAACGGCAGAGAGGTGGTCATCAGTTCCAGGCTCATGCTGGCCAACAACAACCCCAGCCCCAACTGCAGGCCACTCAACACCGACCCCGGGACCAGGCGTGCAGCCCGGTTGATCCACCCGGTTGACCCCAGAATCAGAAGAGTCGCGCCGATCAGAACACCACTGGCAACCAGACTCTGGGCGCTGACCTGGGTGGTAAGAAGAAGCGCAGCCACCGCTTTCATGGGTTGCACAGGAACCGGCAGACGATAGTACAGCCCGGTGGCGATGTAGAAGAGAGCAAACCCCAGCAGAACCGGTACCGGCGCCAGCCCGGCCACGCCAATGGCTCCAAGGCTCAGTGGCAGCAGGGTACCAATGTCACCCAAAGCGCCGCTGAACTCTTTGACAGTTCTGTTTCCGATTGACCCCATGCAGGCCCCTGCTTGATCTGCCTGTTTATTATTGTTGCTCAGGCGTTGTACACAACGTTTCCAAGCTCACTGATAGTATAACCACCCAATGCCTCCGCGCGCTGAACAAATCGTTCACTGCGGGCAAAAGCCAGCAATCGCTGCATGGCCGGTTCGAAGTAATGGCGCCGGCGCATGGCCAGGTCAAAATGCTCCAGCTGCAGCGGGATAAACGCCAGGCCCTGGCGCCTTGCCGCCGCTTCTATACCCACGCCCACATCCGCTTCCCCCTGGCGAATGGCCAGAGCCAGATCGTCCTCGCTGAGTGAAGGATGCTCCGCCCACTGAAGCTTACTGCCCTCAATACGATGGCGTGCAAGCAGGCCCTGCAACAGATGGCTTACGCCGGCCTCCGGCTGGCGGTGAGCGAGGCGCAGGCCTGGCCGCGCAATATCCTCAAGCCGTGCCAGCCCATGAGGATTATCGGGCGCCAGGAGGAGCCCCTGCTGGCGCTTGGCCCAACGAATCAGCACAAGGTCCCGCATCCCGCTCAACCCCAGGGTATCCGGATCGTTGTAACGCTCACTCTCAGCGTGCCAGATGTGCATACCGGCGAGCATCGCCCGTCCATCGACCAGCCGCTGAACCCCATCGCCGCTGCCCTGACACAACATGGCCAGCTCGGCGTTGCTTTCTTTTACCGCCCATTCCAGCAGCGGATCCTGACTGCCAACAAGCACCGGCGGGGTTGGAGCACTGATGGCGTCGTCCCCTTCCAGGTGGTTCATCAGCCATAAATCTATACGCTGGCGCGGGAACAACAGCTTTCCTGTGACCCGCACACAGGGGATAACCCCCTGGCTGACCAAATCATAGACCTTGCGTTCTTTCAGGCGCAGGTACTCGGCGGCCTCGGACGTGGTGAGGTAAGCGGGAAGGGGCATCGATTTCTCCAGGGGATCAAGTGAAAGCATCAGGCTGTTTTTGACTGCATATTTTCCACGAGGCTGTGCAAAGCGTAGTTAAAAACGCCACGATGCTCAATATCAAGGAGACGCTGCTGTGGAAGATAATGCGTTTTACGTAGCGCTGTCGCTACTGGTGAACTTCGACGCTTCGCTGTATCAGATCGTGGTGCTTTCGCTGCAGGTCTCGCTTCTGGCCGTCCTGATTGCCGCGGTCCTGGGGTTTCCCCTTGGTGCGGCCGTGGCGTTATGGCAATTCCCCGGACGCGGTGGCGTGATTGTTGCGCTCAATGCCTTGATGGGGCTGCCCCCGGTTGTCGCCGGACTCGGCGTTTACCTGTTGCTGTCGCGCGCCGGCCCCCTCGGAGAGCTGGGCCTTCTGTTCACGCCCGGCGCCATGGTGATCGCGCAGGTGATTCTGGTATTACCCATTCTCGCTGCGCTTTCACGTCAGAAAGTGGAGGAGCTGCTTGGTGAATATCAGGAGCAGTTTGTATCGCTGGGCATGTCCAGGGCACGCATGATGCCCACCCTGTTGTGGGACGCCCGCTTTGCCCTTCTGACCGTCCTGCTTGCAGGGTTCGGCCGGGCCAGCGCAGAGGTCGGTGCCGTCATGATGGTTGGCGGGAATATTGACGGCGTAACTCGCGTCATGACAACCGCCATTGTGCTGGAGACAAGCAAAGGTGCCCTCCCCTTGGCACTGGGCTTGGGTATTGTGCTCCTGACACTGGTCATGGCAATCAACGCCACAGCCTATGTTTTGAGTGAAACGGCGAAAAGGCGCATGGAATGAGTTCATTGAACGTGCCCGTTAACAACCCGATCGGGCTCAGGGCACCACCGTCCCTGAGCTTTGAGAGCGTTGAGTTCAACCCGCTCGGTCACCGGCTTTTTGGCCCCTGTTCGTTTACGCTTGAAAGTCCTGGCCCCACGCTGGTACTGGGCCCCAATGGCGCCGGGAAAAGTCTGATGCTGCGTTTGGCGCACGGCCTGCTCTCTCCTACGGCTGGGGCGGTGACCTGGTCAGGGGCAAGCACTCCCCGCCAGGCCATGGTATTCCAGACGCCAGTGCTTTTGCGCCGTTCGGCACTGGCCAACCTCACGCACGCACTCGCGGTCAATAACGTGCCACGCAAAGTTCGCACTGAACGGGCACTTGAGGCCCTGGCGCGGTTCGGCTTATCCGCATGCGCCGACAAACCAGCACGTGTGCTCTCCGGTGGCGAGAAACAACGCCTGGCGCTGGCGCGAGCCTGGTCGCTTTCACCTTCTGTGCTGTTTCTGGATGAACCCACCTCCGCACTGGATCCGTCTGCGATCAAGGCGGTGGAAGTCGCAGTCCAGGAATTTCACAACCAGGGCACCCGCGTCGTAATGACCACCCATGACCTCCACCAGGCCAGGAGGCTCGCTGGCGACGTCCTTTTCCTTTCTGAAGGCAAAGTACAGGAGCACACGTCTGCAGACGTCTTTTTCCGTGCCCCTGTCTCTCGCCAGGCTCAGGCCTTTATCAGCGGCGAACTCATAGCCTGATCCGGCAACAGGACACCCGCATGGGGCCCGTATCAAGCCCGCATTGGCACATCGCTTCATTGATGAGTGAAAACCAAAAGGAGAAAACAAGATGAAAAAGCCCCTGAATCTCGTTCTTGCAGCCGTCACCACCATGGGCCTTGCTTTCAGCGCCCACGCCGAAGACTACATAACGCTGGCCTCGACAACATCGACCGAGAATTCCGGACTGTTCGACTCAATCCTGCCCAAGTTTGAGGACGCCACTGGTATCGAGGTGCGCGTTGTCGCCGTTGGTACCGGCCAGGCATTTGAAATCGCCCGCCGTGGCGATGCCGACAGCCTTCTGGTGCACGATACCGCCGGCGAGAAACGGTTTGTGGAAAACGGCTACGCAACTGAGCGCGCCGACGTTATGTACAACGACTTTGTACTGATTGGTCCCGCCGATGATCCGGCCAACATCAGCGAAGCGGAAACCGCCGCTGAAGCGCTCTCCGCTATTGCCGAAGCAGAGGCCCCGTTTGCGTCTCGCGGTGACGACAGTGGCACCAACCGCGCCGAGCTACGCCTTTGGGAAAGCGCCGGTGTTGAGCCCGGCGGCAGCTGGTATCGCGAACTGGGCAGCGGCATGGGTCCCACCCTCAACACGGCCGCGGCCATGGGTGCCTACGTCATGTCAGACCGCGCCACTTGGGTGGCCTTCGAAAACCGCCAGAACCTGAAGCTGCTCTTCGAAGGCGACGAAGTGCTATTTAACCAATATGGCAGCCTGCTGCTGTCTGAAGAAAAGCACCCGCACCTGAAGCACGAGATGGCCGCAAAATGGCACAACTGGCTAGTTTCCGAAGATGGCCAGCAGGCAATTGCCGACTTCAAGGTAGACGGTCAGCAATTGTTCTTTCCGAACGCCAAGTAAGCCACAAGGTTAAAAGGTTTGAGGCTACCGCCCTGAACGTGTTTTAACCAAACCCGACGACCCCGGCATTGCCGGGGTTTTTTATTGGCCGAAAGCAGCTGTTTTTCCCGAATGCCAAATAGGCTAATCTCTGGCAATCTCCGTACATAATCCACTCAGCGGAGTCCATGAAACGGCTACAACAAAAATGACGATTGATCCCATACTTCCCGATCCCAAGGATCCCCGGCTGTCCCGGCCAGTCGAGGGTGTTGACGAAAACGGCGAGGCCAAGTCGATCAGCGTGATCGAGGAACGCCCCCTGACCATCTACCTGAACAGCCAGGAGATTGTCACCGCCATGACCATCGGCGACCATCCTGAGTATCTGGCCCTCGGTTTCCTGCTGAACCAGGGCATGCTGAAAGAGACCGACAAGGTCACCGGGATCGATTTTGACGAAGAACTTGAGGTCGCGGTGGTGCGTACGGAAGGCGTGACCGATGTCGAGGAGAAGCTGGAAAAGAAAACCCGCACCTCTGGTTGCGCCGTGGGCACGGTGTTCGGTGACATGATGGCAGGGTTGGAAGGTCTGTCACTGCCGGACACCCCGGTGCACACCAGCACCTTTTACGATCTCTCCTACCAGATCAACCACACGCCCAGCCTGTATATGGAAACCGGTGCCATTCACGGCACTGCACTTTGCCAGGGCCAGACAATCCTGGCCTATATGGAGGATGTTGGAAGGCACAACGCGGTCGACAAAATTGCAGGCTGGATGCACCTGAACAACATTTCTGCGGCCGACAAGGTCCTGTACACCACGGGACGACTGACCTCCGAAATGGTGATCAAGACATCGCTGATGGGAATTCCCACACTGATCAGCCGCTCCGGCTTTACCGCCTGGGGCGTCGATATTGCCCGGCAAGTCGGTTTGACCCTGATTGGCCGGATGCGGGGCAAGAAATTCACCTGCCTGAGCGGCCAACACCGACTGGTGTTCGATCAGGATCTATCGCAGGTACCCGATGAAGACAAGAAGTTGCGGCGCAAGGGCGCCCAAAATGATTGACGGAGGCACTGCATGACCCAGTGCGCAGTCATCCTGGCCGGCGGCCAGGCAAACCGCATGGGCGGCGGTGACAAAGGCCGGCTCATGCTCGGAGACCAGTCACTGATTGAGCGTGTTATTGACAGGATCACGCCTCAGGTCGACGCCGTGGTGTTGAATGCCAATGGCGATTTGAGCCGGTTCGACGACCTGGGTTTGCCCGTCGTAGCGGATTCCATCGAGGGCTTTCCTGGACCGCTGGCGGGCGTGCTCGCGGGGATGGACTGGGCCGCCGAACAGGGCCACGAATGGCTGATCAGCGTGGCTGCCGACACACCATCCTTTCCCAGGGATCTGGCTGTCAGACTGGCGGAACATGACACGCCGGTGGTGCTGGCGGCCACACCGGACCCCGAGCGCGGCCGACTGCCGCAGCCGACCTTCGGGCGCTGGCGGGTCGCTTTGCGGCATGATCTGCGGGCCGCCCTGAACGAGGGCGTACGCAAGATCCGCCAGTGGACACAGGCCCAGGGCGAGACACTGGTGGTCTTCGAAGAGAACGACTTTTTCAATATCAACACGCCGGACGATCTGGCGTGGGCGGAGCAGCATCTGAAGTGAACGTTATCGGCATCGTAGGTTGGAAAAACTCCGGCAAGACCACACTGGCTGCGGCTCTGATCCGGGAGCTGTCCAGCAGGGGTTTGACGGTCAGCTCGATCAAGCATGCCCACCACATGGTGGACGTGGACCAACCCGGAACGGACAGCTACAAACACCGGGAAGCCGGCGCCCGCGAGGTCATCCTGGCCGGGGGCCAGCGCGTTGCCATCATGCACGAGTTGCGGGGCGCAGGTGAGCCCTCGCTGGAGGATTTGCTGGCCCGCCTGACCGCCTGCGACTGGGTGGTGGTGGAAGGGTACAAAACCCACGCCCACCCGAAAATAGAAGTGCACCGGCAGCAATCGAACCGTACCCCCCTCTACCGGGAGGATGGCAACATTATCGCCGTTGCCAGCGACTATGCCGCGGATTTTTCCGGGCCATTGTTCGATATCAATGACATCACCGGCATTGCCGACTTTATTATTGATCATGTACAGCCACCAGCGAGAGAGTCATGAAGCCGCTTCGCAACGACTGTTTTGCCCTGCCCCCGGGCGTGAACTGGACCCCGGTCGAGGAAGCCCTTGAGCGTTTGCGTTCACGATTACATCCCGTGGTGGAGGTGGAGCGTGCAGTTCCGCTGTCACAGGTAAACGGCCGAATCCTGGCAAGTGATGTCTATGCGCCCCGGGCTCATCCGCCAAGCACCAATTCTGCCGTCGACGGCTATGCCCTGGCCGGACCGGTAACGGACGCTCCTTGCGCCATGCCGCTGGTGGAGGGCCGCAGTGCCGCCGGTGAGCCGTACATGGGGCAGGTGCCCGAGGGGCACGCCATCCGGATTCTGACAGGCGCGGTGATTCCCGACGGGACGGACACCGTGGTTCTGGAGGAAGACTGCGAAGTGCGGGATGGCCAGTTGCATCTGCATGGCACACTAAAAGCTGGCGCCAATGCCCGCAAAGCCGGTGAAGACATCAAGGCCGAAGACAGGATTCTCACTGCCGGAACCCGGCTCAGTCCGACCCAGATTTCGGTGCTTGCCAGCGTGGGCGTGGCATCCGTTGACGTCTATCAGCGGCTACGGGTGGGCGTGCTGTCCACCGGTGATGAGGTGAAGCCCGTGGGCGCACCCGTCACAGACTGGCAGATCTATGACGCCAACCGCCCGATGCTCAGCGCCCTGGTGTCGAAATTGGGGTACGAGCTTGTGGATCTTGGCCATGTGCTGGACCGGGCCGGAGAAGTGGAGGCGGCCCTTGAGCGTGGCGCAGAACACTGCGATCTGATCCTCACCAGCGGCGGTGTATCCGCCGGCGACGAGGATCACGTATCGAAAACCTTGAAAGAACACGGCGACATCAGTAACTGGCGCATTGCCATCAAACCCGGCCGGCCTCTTGCGCTCGCCATGTTTCAGGGCACGCCGGTAGTCGGCCTGCCGGGTAACCCGGTCGCCGCCTGGGTCTGTGCGCTGAGGTTCGGCGCTCCGGCCATGGCGCTGCTGGCGGGTGCGGAATGGTTTGCGCCTCAGGCCTATGTCATGCCGGCCAACTTTTCGAAGAACAAAAAGCCCGGTCGCAGCGAGATGCTGCGGGCACGGGTTCGGGAGGGGCAGGTTGAGGTATTCGGCTCCGAGGGTTCCGGTCGGGTAACGGGCCTGGCCTGGTCCGAGGGATTGGTTGAACTGGATGAGAGCGCCCAGCAGATAGAGCCGGGCACCCCCGTCCGGTTTATTCCCTACGGCAGCTTCGGGCTGTAATCAGTCCACGCTGCCGTGAACCGCAAAGGCCTCAAGTGAGGCATCCTGCGGGCCCCGGGAGCGGTAAGTTTCCTCAACGCCCAGGTCGGTCAGGGTGCGGCTGACCATCAGCAGAGTGTTGTCCTCGAAGTCTT
The DNA here is from genome assembly GCA_033721635.1 of Marinobacter sp. GTDB lineage: Bacteria > Pseudomonadota > Gammaproteobacteria > Pseudomonadales > Oleiphilaceae > Marinobacter. Next base: position 8,401 of record JAWWAT010000059.1, read on the forward strand.
CACACATGCTGCGCATCTGGTCGATCTCCTCGCAAGCCACCGGATAGGCAGCGTCGATGCTCGGTGCTCCATAGTGATCCACAAACGTCTGCGCAAGGGTCCGACGCACCTGCTCCAGTTCCGGCTCGGTGATGTTGCAGACACCCACGAAACTGGCGCGCCCACCCGATTCAATGCTGTACCAGCCATTGGTGAAGGCTTGACGGGCCTTGCCCTTCAGGTCGGCCTCTGTCCAGTTGGAAAACTCGAAACCGCCCGAAATAGCCCACTCCCCACTGGGTGCCGGCCGCTCGAAGACGTTTTCATCGGAAATGTCCAGTCTCAGGGTTCGGGCCAGTTTCATAGGTGCTCCGCATAATCAATCAGGCTCACAGTTTCGGTCATCACATCCTGGCGCAACAGCATGCGTCCTTTTTCGTCCAGCCCCACAAACAGGCCGGCTCTGGGTTCTTCGATGCGTTTGCCAATGGTGTCGCAGCGTGGACGCCACTCGTTGTGGACCCGCTCAAACCCGCTGTCCAGAAAATAAGTCAGCCATAACAGCGTATGTTTGGACCAGCTCTCAAGCAACGCCATGGGCGTTATCTCTACACAGCCCTCTTCGTACAGGCAGGTCTGATCCGGGGTTTCACCCGGCTCGCCGCCGGGATGAGTAAAGGGCACCACAATACCGACCACCAGCCAGTTAGGCGTTTCTTTGGGGTCGGATACATCGGCGGCAAACCTCACGCTGCCGCAAAGAGCCCCGTTGACCTTGATTCTGTCAGGCCATTGAAACTGCACCGGCACCTCAGGTGGCGCCAGGGCCCCAAGGCTCTCGGCAAGCCCAATCTGTGCCACGTACACGGCCTGAATGGCCTCTTCCAGGGGCGTCTCAGGTGCGAGCACCAGAGCGGCGCGCAGCGTATCCACGGCCTCCGAGTAGAAAATGGTGCCGGAATCCACGCCGGCGATGGCACGGCTGACCGCCTTGTCGAACGGATCGGTGTGTGGGGGCACCACCTCACCGGTGAGCAATGGCGGGAAACGGGGAGACTCGATGATCATTGGACGGCCCGGGCGTATTGTTCTGAGGCAATGATTTCATCAGCCAGTCGCTGGAAAGCCTGGGCCTGAGAACTTTCTGGCTTGGACACCACGATGGGCACCCCCCCATCGGAGCCGATCCGAATATCGAGATCCAGAGGAATTTCACCCAGGAACGGCGCCCCCAGTTTCTCTGCCTCAGCACGGGCACCGCCGTGCCCGAACGGGTGATGTTCCTTGCCACAGCCGTCGCAGATGAACGACGCCATATTCTCCACCAGCCCAAACAGCGGCACGTCCATCCGCTTGAACATATCAATGCCCTTGCGCGCGTCCATCAGGGCAATATCCTGGGGCGTGGACACCACAATGGCGCCGGCCACGAAAAACTTCTGGCTCAGGGTCATCTGGACATCACCGGTGCCAGGCGGCAGATCCACCAACAGCACGTCCAAACGCCCCCAGTCCACCTGGTTCATCATTTGCTGCAGGGCGCCCATGAGCATGGGCCCTCGCCAGACAATGGCTTCCTCTTCCGACGTCATCAACCCGAGCGACATGAGGGTCACGCCGTGGTTGCGAAGCGGCAGGATGGTGTGGCCATCCGGGCTTGAAGGCCGGCCGGAAACCCCAAGCATCCGGGGCTGGCTGGGGCCATAGACGTCGGCATCCAGCAGCCCCACTTTCAGGCCTTTCGAGGCCATGGCCACCGCCAGGTTGGACGACACGGTCGATTTACCAACGCCACCCTTGCCCGAGGCAATGGCAATGATCCGATCAACGCCCCTGGGGTTCTTGTCCTGTGGCCGGGGCGCGTCGGTGCCAATCAGGTTGCTCTTTCCTACTTCAGTGTACTGGACCATGGATATTCCCGTTTAATCAGTTGTCCCGGTAGTCATCACTGGTGCGAACCCGGGGCCGAGGAGCGCCCGCCATAGGCGCGGCTTCGCTGTGAAACTGGGCTTTGACTCGGCAATCGTCGCACATCTTGATGAGCTGGATGTTATCCGATTTGGTGTACATCCAGTGCTGGTTCTCCAGCTTTTCGACAATCCGGTTGATGGTGCTGGCCACCCCGAAAGGCTTGCCGCACTGGATGCATTCGAACGGATCTTCCCCGTGCAGGGCTCGGGCGCTGAGCGCCGCCTTGGACAGATCCAGCTGTGGTTTCAAGGTAATCGCTGTTTCCGGACAGGTACTTTCGCAGATACCGCATTGGACGCAGGCGTTTTCGGTGAACTGCACTTCCGGGCGATCCGGGTGGTCTCCCAGAGCGCCAGTGGGGCACAGGGAAACACAAGCCAGACACAGGGTGCACTTGTCCGGGTCAATCTCGATGGCACCATAGGGCGCGCCCTTGGGCAACGGAATCGGCTCATCCACCTTTTCTGCCATTGCAGTGGCGGTTACCCGGGTAATGTCGCGACGGCCGCCCACCAGCAGCACCGGTTCACTGACACGCCCCGCGTTGTCGCCGGGCGCGGACAGCTCGATCGCGTCAATCACCCGCACCCGGCTGGGCGAGTTATGGGTACCTTTCAGCATCGCCTGGGCCAGCTCCACTTCGGCCGCCAGAGCCCGCTTGTCCATCTCGTTGTCCGCCAGGATCAGAACCTCGGCATAGCCGGCACCGAATGCCGCCATGATCTCGGCATGACCAACGCGGTCTACATGCTCCAGCCCAAGCGGGATCAAATCATCCGCCAGCCCCTCATCATAACGGGCCAGGTAGGTAATGGCCTCTGCGCCGCCCCCCAGGGTGTGAAACACCAGCCGGGGCGACTCATGGGTGTGTTCGCGATAGGTCTTCGCCATCACGTCCATGACCTTCACGATCGCCTCGTAGGGCGTTTCATTCATGGTCACGGCCGACGTGGGGCAAACCGCCGCGCAGGAGCCACAACCGGCGCAAATATCGGAATCAATCTGGATATGATCGCCAGCGGAGAAAATCGCCTCGGTGGGGCAAACGTCCAGACAGCGGGTGCAGCCAGGTTTGTTGGCCCGGGAATGGGCACACAGGGATTCTTCCAATCGGAAGTAAACCGTTTTCTCGAACTCGCCGACCATTTCACGGGCGGTCAGCGCAATGCGCTCCAAC
>JAWWAT010000060.1:0-11516 GCA_033721635.1 Marinobacter sp.
CTCCGCCCCCTGAGGGACAGCAATCCCGCCTGGTCTTCGGTCTGGCGCCTGTGTTGCCAGTGGTTTGGCAATAACCCGGATGGTGGCTGGCTGAGCAACGCCCTGGGCAGCAACCCTGTCACTCTTCGAAGCTATCTGACCCTGCCGAACTTCAAGGCCAACCATCGCAAGGTCATGGTCGCAGACGAGGGCGGGTCACTGCGGGCCATAGTGACCTCGGCCAATCCCCATGATGGCAGCAGCCGTCACAGCAACCTGGGGTTGAGCTTCAAGGGGCCTGCGGTGATTGATCTTCTGAGAAGCGAACAGGCCGTACTTGCCATGTCCGGGGCCGACACCTCGCTGCTCGATAAACAGATAAGGTTGGCTTCAGGTGTTGCTTCAGAAGCCCCGGAATCCGGAGCCCCCGTCGTGGCAGTGCTAACCGAATCGGCCATCCGAACTCAGGCCCTGAAGATGATTCAGGAGGCGTCAGGGGGCGATCGGTTGGACATGGCGATGTTCTACCTCTCCCATCGCGGTATTGTCGAATCCCTGATAGCTGCAGCGAAACGGGGTGTGGCGCTGCGGGTTCTGCTTGATGCCAACAATGAAGCCTTCGGTCACCAGAAGAGTGGCATTCCCAACAGACAGGTTGCCATGGAACTGGTAAAAGCCGGCGTCCCCGTACGTTGGTGTAATACCCTTGGCGAGCAGTGTCACAGTAAGCTGCTGGTGTTGGCAAAGGAAAACGGAGCGACAGAACTGCTGCTGGGCTCGGCCAATTTTACCCGGCGTAATCTCGATGATCTGAATCTGGAAACCGACGTTTGGGTATCGGTGCCAGAGCAATCGCCGGTTGCCACCAAAGCCCGACGCTTCTTTGTTGAACAGTGGCAACAGGGCCCTGGTGACGATCCGGTGATGAGCCTGCCCTACGAGCGCTGGGCTGACGAATCCAGACTTCGCTACTGGCGCTATCGCATTATGGAGGCCACTGGCCTGTCGACCTTCTGACCAGAAAAGGACAAGAGCCATGACAACACCCGTGCATGCGCGCCCTATCGCGGAGCGTATCGACTGGCTGATGGAACTCAGCCGGGCCCATTCGGCCAGCTTCTGCAGCCCGGAAAACCATCTGGCCAGACAGCGCTACCTGGCGGAGCACAATACCCAGATCATCGCCATGAAGTGCATGGATGGCCGCATCCACCTGCCCTATGTGACCCAGACGCCGCTTGGCGTCATTCATCCGTTCAGGAACCTGGGCGGTATTTTCGAGCTGGGCTGGCCCTACCTCGGTGACATGCTGGCCGACACGGTCCAACAAGCCGTAAGCCAGGGCCGGCGGGTGCTGATCATCATTACCTACCACTACTCGAAAGGTTCCCGGGAACGGGGCTGCGCCGGTTTTGACTGCGACCGTGAGGCGGCCATGAGCCATGCCTTCCAGATTCGGAGCCAGGTGGAAAAGCTTTTTGGAAACGGCCACCGGACCGTCTACCCGCTGGTCTGTGGTTTCGAGAGTGACGAGGATGCACTGGTTCTGCACGGTAGCCAGGGGCGAACGCTCGACCTGTCCTCAATCGCTGTGTCCAGACTTGGCGATATGGCGTCAGAGATTGCCTCGCTGTGTCCGGATATGCCAGAACCGGTTCAACGTGACCTGCTGCCTCTGGTCGAGGGCAACATCCGGCACGTGAATGAGATTCGCCGTTTTGACCGGGAACTGAACATAGAACACCGGGAGTGGGTGATCTGTCTTGGCCGGGGGTTTGATTTCCTGCACGCACCGAACGTAGCCCTGATCATCGGCCCCTACAGCCCGGACCTGTCCCACCCGATCCGCCAGGCCGCGGGTATTATCAAGAAGAATATGGACAGCGGCCGGATCCCGGACGATGGTTTCCTGCTTCTGTGCTCTGCACCTTATCAGGAACCTGGTACCCAGAAGGCCCGGGCAGAACTGAAATCGGCGTTCCTGGCAGACTTTGGCGCCAGCGTCATCCGGCAGGCGTATCCTGAGCTCGCCGACAGAATGGTCGCACGCTCGGCTATACTCCATTGGCCGGAGCGAAAGCTGCATGTTTGTGAATCCTGAACGTTTGGTATGTTGAGGGAACGCAACCGACTGTTTTATCGTCCGGTCAGTGCAAAGTAACTAACTAACCGCTACACGGGAAGTAGCCAACAAACAGGAGTGACCCATGTCAGGCATTCGCAAGCACCTGAGGTACGTTTCCTTTTTCATGGCCATGATGATGGCCCTTGGCTCCGTCTGGTCGGCGACCGCCACTGCCGGCATGGTTGGAACCGGGGAGATGATCGGACAACAACAGGTTCAGTTGGACCGGCAGGAACTGATCAGCATGCTCGACAGACAGGATGTGCAGGCCAAGCTGGCCGATCTGGGAGTCAGCCAGGATCAGGTCAAGGAACGCATCCAGAACCTCACGCCTGCGGAACTGGCGGATTTCGAGCGGCAGCTTGCCGAAGCACCTGCCGGGCAGGATGTTGTCGGCATTATTGTGCTGTTCCTGCTGGTTTTCATCATCACCGATATGCTCTGCGCCACGAACATCTTCCCGTTCGTGAACTGCATCCGATAGCGGCGGGCAGTGTCAGTCATTTTCTCCGAGTTAAAAGCCCTGTCACGCGGACTGATCCTGGTTTCACTGGTCAGTCTGCTGGCAGGCTGTGCCAGCAGTCCAAAATGGCCTGGACCTGAATCAACGCCGACCAAACGGGTTATTCTGGACGATGTGCCCTTCTATCCTCAGGAAAGGTACCAGTGCGGGCCTGCGTCTCTGGCCATGATGCTCAACAGCCAGGGACTTCAAACCGACCCTGAAATCCTGAAAGAACTGGTTTATATTCCCGGCCGCGAAGGGTCCTTGCAGGTCGAAATGGTCGCCGCCGCCCGGGCTCACGGTATGCTGGTCTATCCTCTGGACGGGGAGCTTGAGAGCCTGCTGACCGAGGTAGCTTCGGGCAACCCGGTACTGGTGATGCAGAATCTGAGGTATGGCTGGTGGCCACAATGGCACTTTGCCGTCGTCATCGGCTACGACTCGGAGGAGCGAGACCTGATACTCCACACCGATACCCGCAAGCGCGAGGCGATCGATCTGGAGGTTTTCAGCAATACCTGGGGACGGGCCGACAATTGGGCCGTTACCATTCTCCCGCCGGATCGGGTGCCCGCTAACGCAACACCGCTCCGTTTTCTGAAATCCGCCCATGACCTCGAGACAACGGGGCGCACCAGAGCCGCCGGTATCGCTTATCAGACTGCCGAAACAACCTGGCCAGACCAACCGACGGCCGTTATAGCCAGAGGCAACCTTGCCTGGCAGTTGGGCCAGTATGACGAGGCAACAGAGTACTTCCTGCGCGCGGTAACGCGTTTTCCGGAGTTCGCCGAAGGCTGGAATAACCTTGGTTTCGCGCTGAAGGCGAGCGATTGCGTAAACACTGCGGCACAGGCCGCAAGATGCGCCGCTGCCCTGGCGCCGGAGCGATTCGGTCAGTCGGAATTGCTCGATCATGACGGCGCCACACCCGCGCAGCAATGTCCCGCGTTACCCGCATGTCCCAAAAAAGCGCCCTAGGCTGGCTTCCGGAATAGCGCCACGTCCTTTCTCGGTATTTCCAGTTGCCAGCCAAACCGGTTGGCGAGCAGCTCGAAGGTGGATTCCCGGTAAAAAACCACGTGGGTCGGGTCACGGCGATAATGCCAGTTGTCGAACCGGTCGTCGTCGGTCTGGAAGCACGTCATCACGCCCAGCCAACCACCAGGCCTGAGCATTCGATCCAGCTCCCTGAAAACTGCGGCAGGCGCGTTAAGATGTTCCACCACTTCGGTGCAGGTAATGAAGTCGTAGGTTTGGGCCAGAACCGGGGTAGAGGGATAAAAGTAAGGATCGTAGAGACTGACAACCATACCTTCCGCCTCAAGCATGTGCGCAAGCGCCGGGCCAGGCCCGCAACCAAAATCAAGGCCGCGGGCCCCCGGCGGCAGACGTCCAAGCAGAGGTTCTGTCAGTTTGGAAAGAAATTTCCGGTACCCTGGGTCAGACGGATCATTGTCATGCAGTTGATAGATTTCCCGTTCCTGCTCAGGCGATAATCGGCAGGATTCATCCATCACCGTGGCCTCGCAGACATCACATCGAAGGTAACGCTGGGTCTTCACCACCCGGAAATCCGAGAGACTGCCCTGCTCGCACACCGGACAAAGACTCACTCCTTCACCTCGGATCAAGTCCTGCGGCCGCCCTCATGCGGGCATCGAGTTCCCGGGCGTCAATCTGATCGGACGCTATGATCTCCGCCCGACTATAGGCTTGCGGTTCACCCTGGATAACGGTCAGAGCGCCATCAACCACGTTGAGCGCCCGCCAGCCATCGGCGGTGTTAACCACCGCCTTGAAGCGAACAAAATCCGAATCCATGGCCATCACCAGCAAGGCGTTCTCATCCAGGATCAGTTCCGGATGGATCCGCCAGCCGACACTGAAGTGCCCCTGCCCCTGATTGGTTATCTGTTGCCAGGGCTCGTTTTCAATGGCGGGCGCCGGGGATGCCGTCTTGTGATGATGGTGATGGTGAGCGTCCGGATCGGTCACCGGCAGGGCATCTGACTGACCGTCCAGCCAACCCAGTGCAAGCTGACCGAACTTCGTGTGGTGAATCGCCTGCTTGGCGGGTTCCATTTCTGCGGCCCACTCATCGAAATGAGTCAATTGCTCCGGTGCGCAGAGATCAGTCTTGTTGGCAACGAGAATATCAGCGGCGGCGACCTGGTCCCTGAACTGCACATTGCCCAGCACCTTCGGCTCTTCGAGCCTTCGGGGGTCCACCAGACAGATCACAGGGCCCATGGAAAGCACATCGTGGTAGTGCTCGTTAGTCAGGGTTTCCAGAATCTGGGAGGGGTGGCCGAGCCCTGTGGGTTCAATCAGTAGTCGATCGGGCTTTGCCTTATGAATGAGTTGGTTGAGACCTATCTGCATCGGCAGGCCGGCAACGCAGCACATGCAGCCGCCGGGGATTTCCTTGATGAAGGCGCCTTCGGTCTGCAGCATGGCGCCATCGATGCCCACCTCGCCAAATTCGTTGACCAGAACCGCCCAGACCTCGTTTTCCGGTTTGCTTTTCAGAAGATCCAGAATTGCGGTGGTTTTTCCGACACCCAGAAAACCGAGGATCAGGCTGGTTGGAATAGGTTTCGTCATGGCGCCGGAGGCACTCCTTTGAGAGCAAAACGTTATACTATAACAATTTATCCGCCGGGACGATCCTTCTTCAGGAACATTCCAACGGCTTTATCCGATAGCAGGGCATGCGCAAAAGCCGGATAGGGCAGATAGTGAACAAACAGTGTGGCGAGGGTGACTGCATCCATCCCGCCATCCAGAAACATCCAGGCGCCGAAAGCGACAAAGAGAGCACCCAAGAAACCGCCGTAGATCCATAACGCCCGCGAACGCTCTTCCGACATCGGCAAACGCTCGAGAGTGCGGGCCACTGAAAAGCTCATGTAGACAGCAATCAGGGCCGCTATAACCAGCGAGGCAAGCACCCCGGTAAATCCGATCAGATACCGGAACAGGTAGTTGGTCAGGAAGAACAGGGCAATGCAGGTAACGGCAACAATGGTGATGCGTGTCTTTTCCATGGCGGTCTGTTTTTGTTGGATTGGTTGAAAGCGCCGCCAAGAATGGCAGAGACGGCCGGAAAGAACCAGCCCTGCTGCGACCGGTGTTCCAGACTGATATGATGCCCGACATTATCACTGGCAACCGGACACCCGATGACCTCTGGCAATTCCACCCGGCTCAACAAATACATCAGCGAAAGCGGTATGTGCTCCCGCAGGGAGGCCGATCGCTATATCGAGCAAGGCAACGTCTTTATCAACGGCAAAAGAGCGACTGTCGGCGATCAAGTACTGCCGGGAGATACGGTCAAGGTGAACGGCCAGGTGATCGAGCCACGGTCTGAAGAAGACCTCGTGTTCATTGCCCTCAACAAACCGGTAGGGGTCGTCAGCACCACCGATAGCGCCGAAAAGCACAACATTCAGCGTTTCGTCGGTCACAGCGAACGTATCTTCCCGATCGGAAGGCTGGATAAGGACTCTCAGGGCCTCATCTTCATGACCAGCAACGGTGACCTGGTTAACAAGATCCTGCGGGCGGGCAACAACCACGAAAAGGAATACCTGGTTACGGTCGATAAACCGGTAACCGCCGAATTTATCGAGGGGATGGCCAATGGCGTTCCGATCCTCGGCACGGTCACCAAAAAGTGCAAGGTGTCCCGGGAGTCCCGGTTCGTCTTCCGGATCACCCTGGTTCAGGGCCTCAACCGTCAGATTCGCCGGATGTGTGAGCATTTTGGCTACGAGGTTACCAAGCTCGAACGTATCCGGATCATGAACGTGAGTCTTAAAGGGCTTGCGGTGGGCCAGTGGCGGGACCTGACCGAGAAAGAACTGGCCGGGCTATTCGATGCCATCCGGGATTCGTCTTCCGAGGCACCGCCCGGCGCTGGCAAGCCGGCCAAAAAGAAGCCCGGGGCGAAGGCCAAATCACAGCCCAATCGAAAGCCTGGCTCTCCATCCGCACCTGGCAAACCCGGCGGCGCTCGACGGCCCGGCCCGAAAGGCAAGCCCGCACCTGGCAAAAAGCCTGCCTCCGGCAAACGGCCCAAGGGCGGCAAGCCAAGGCAGAAGAGCGTTAAACGGTAACCGATGTGTACACCCGGCCACGTCGGGCTATTTTTTCACCCACTTGCCACCCATTTGCACATACTGGCCGGCCGGAGTCTTCTCGATGGCCTTCTGGCCCGCAACGGTCTCGACCTGAGTGACCGGAATGTTGTGTTTCTCGGCAATACGCTTGTACTCATCTCGACGGGCGCTGTTAATGGCTTCCACCACTTCCTTCGCCTGCCCTTCTGCACGCACCACATCCAGATAGCCTGTCGGTGTTTCACCAACCAGCCCCTGCTGCTTGACCGAGTCCAGTTTCTGCTTGGCTTCGTCCAACCCCATGGCAAGCACAGAGGCACTGAGACCGAACGCCAGAATCAGCGCAAACATTTGCATCAATCGTTTCATTCTTAACCCCTCAAATTTCCGCATACAGTCAGAACAGGCCCTGCTCGCTGAACAGCTCATCCACTTCCTTATCCACTTTCACGTAGATTTCGTGCTGGATTTTCACGTTCAGGTTGACCGTAATCGGCTCTTTAGGTGCTGCCATCTGCACTGTCGGCGTGCAGGCCGCCATTGCCAGTGGCAGCATCGCTATCATCAGTATTCTCGCAAACGGCAGCCTTTCGGGCCGAAAGGGTTTTCTCATGGTGCTGTCTCCTCACCGGATTCCTGCAGCAACTCCCGGACACGTCTGGTAACGGCTTCATTTACCCGGCCACTCAACTGCAGACTGGTCAGCAGCGCGGGAATGTCTTCCTCAAGATTGACATTGAGCACGACCGGCTGCCCACCCCTGAGTTCCGGGTTGTTGCCCTCAAGTCGAAGGCCAAGCATCAACTTACCCTGTTCATCGTAGTCTATCGTGCTGTTAAGCACTGAATAGTGAAAGTTTTGCAACGCCTGAACCACTACTTCCATAGCCTGGTTGCCACCGAGCATCGCCTGAAGCTTGTCCGCCGGCAATTGCAAACGCCCACCCGGGGCGATCGCTGAGAGACTTCCTTCACTCACCTGCAAACCGTCGCCACTGATCCCCAGCGGAATTCGTCCCCGCAGCAGCCCACTCCCGGCCAGTCCCTCGGCCGGGTACACCTCCATCAGCCGGCCAAGGGAAATGTCTTCAACCTCCACGGGTATGCGGCCAGAGCCAGCTCCCAACTCGTAAACTGCGGGTGGAATCCTGAGAGCGCCTTCCAGGAACCGGGCTCTGGCCTGCTGAACATCCAGGCTGCCCGCCAGCAGTTCAGTCACCGGCGCGTTGTAATCCCCGGAGAAACGAACCGAGCTGACCGGAATGCCGGGATTAATCTCGCCAACGGCCAGGTCCCTGAAACTGGCCGTTATCTCCGAATTCTCCAGAGATCCCCGAACCCGGCCGGAGAGTCCGGACACAGCCGTCCGGTTATATACACCCCCGACATCCTGCAAATCCGCAATCCCACTGGCTTCAAGCTCACCGCCCCTGCCGGTAATAACTTCCATCGAGAGGCGGGCAGTGCCGGAATCGACTGTCAGAAGATCCGGCCACCCGGACAGGGTTTCTGCCAGGGCCCGAACACTCTGTTTACCATCAACAACAGAATCTATGGCAACCGATACGCCGCCGTCGGGATTGAGCTGGATATCGAGATCAGCCGTAAGGCCGGACTCGGAAGCCAAGGCGCCCTGCACCCTGAGATCTGCCAGGCGCCCCTCTGCCCTTCCCTGGAAGTTCCATGCTTGCGGCAACAGTTGCGGATGCTCGACACGGGTGGCATCCACCCTGATGTCGCCATTAATGGCAATGCGATGCGTCCAGGGGCCAGTTGCGCCATAGTCCAGGGTAACCGTGGTATTGCTGAGGTCAGTGCGCAGGTTGTTGAGAGTCAGCCGCTGGTCTGCGCCGGTAAACGCGAGATAATCCGTCAAAACAACAGACGAAGTGGAAAACTCGATGGTTGCTGAATCACCGTTGGCGGTCACAGAAGGCCGGACCTCTGCCCGGCTACCTGTTACTTCCCAACCGCCGGACCGGATATCTGGCAATGCCATGCCCACCGAGCTCCGTTCAATGGTAAAGGACCAGCCTGCAACTGCCAGGGGCCAAGCCAACAGTGCCATACCGCCGGCCCAAAGAAGCCCTCGGCCGATGGACTCAGGCTTTACAGACCCTTTACTGGGCAAAACGACGCTCCTGTCGGCTCGGTTTATTCACCACGCCAGGTCACGCTGTACAGATCGTGCCGGCGGTCCTGCAGGTTTTTAACGGTACCACTGTTGCGGGCAGTGATCAGCACCTCCGGGCGCAGGTCCGCGAAGGCAACGGTCTCCACGTTGGGCTCGGTGTCAGCGGCGATGCCATCCCGGGCAAAGGGGAAGTCGCAGGGCGTCAGGATACAGCTCTGCCCATACTGAATTTCCATGTTCGGCACGTTCGGCAGGTTGCCGACGTTGCCGGACATCACCACGTAGACCTGGTTTTCAACTGCTCTGGCCTGGCAGCAGTAGCGAACACGCAGATAGCTTTGGCGTTCGTCGGTGCAGAAAGGCACAAAGATGATATGCACGCCCTGATCCACCAGGTGGCGAGTCAATTCCGGGAACTCCGCGTCATAGCAGATCAGTACACCAATGGTACCGCAGTCGGTCTCGATGGCGCTGACCCGGTTGCCGCCCTGCACGTTCCACCAGAATGCCTCGTTGGGCGTCGGATGGATCTTGGGCTGGCTGAACACCTGACCATCCCTGAGAAACACGTACGCCATGTTCCGGATAGTGCCGTCTTCCTCACGGACTGGCGTTGAGCCCGCCACAATATTGATGTTATAGCGCAACGCGAGATCCCGCATCAGTTCGCGGTAGCGCTCGGCGTAATGGGTGACCGCGGCAAATGTCTCGGCGGGGCTACCTTTTCGGGCCTCAATGGAAAGCAGCTGCAGGGTGAACAGCTCCGGAAACACCACAAAATCGCCTTTGTACGTGGAAACAACGTCGACGAAGTAGCGGACAATCTCGCTGAATTCATCGAACGATCCTACCGGGCGCTGCTGGTACTGAACCGTGCCTATGCGCACGGTATCGCGCATGCGCTGGCCATAGCGTTTCCTGCGCCCGTTTTTCTCGGATTGGGGCACTTTCGGGTTACGCCAGATCAGATGAATGCCATAGCCCATGGAATCGTGGTCGGCGTCCAGATAATGCGGAATGATGCCGTGTACTTCAAACCCCTGATGAAGCTGGAAGGACAGCACGGGGTCCTTCTGTTCCTTGCTTTTGATAGCTTCGACGTATTCTTCAACACTGGTGTACTTCTTCAGCCGCTGGCGCAGGCTGGGCAACCGCCCGGCAAAGACCACGCCCTGTAGGCCCAGGGCCTGGCATAGCTGTTTACGCTCGTTGTACAGCCGCTCGCCGATGCGATACCCGCGGCATTCCGGATCAACACACACCTCCATCCCGTAAAGCCAGTCACCCTCCGGGTCATGCCGTGAGGCGTAGCCGTTGCCGGTGATGGAAGTCCAATCGTGGGCGGCTAGAGCGATCTCTTCGGCAATCCGGAACGTGGCACAGTAACCCACCACGGTATCGCCCAGCATGGCGACAAACTGCCCATCGGGAAAAGTATTGATCTGCCCGGTCAACGGCCCCTTGGTGTAGCCATACATGCCTGTGCCTTCGTAGACGCGGCGGCTCAGCTGGATGATGCCGGGAATATCCGCCAGCGTGGCATTGCGGACATACAGGCGCTGATCAGGATCGGAAAACGGGGGACACATAGACACCTCGAAAAGGCGTTGATTTGCCAACATCTTTGGTGGAGCGGCGGGTCTTCGTCAAGCTAAATCCGTTACCCGGACCCACTCAGCGGGAAACGCTCAATCACTCGATACACAGACCCTGCCGGGCCCGGTTTGCTGTCGAACAGGACGAACTCGGATACCGCAAATTGCCCGAAAACGGATGCTCCCTGTTCGGCCAGCAGACCCTCAACAGAGCCTGGCTGTCGCTTGAACCGGGCCAGGGTAATATGCGGCAGAAAGGATCGGCGTTCCGCCGCAAAGCCGAGATTCTCCATTCGCTGCGCAAGCGCCTCGTGGATGGCCGCCACCGGCGCTTCCGGCTGAACGCGGGCCCAAAGGTTCCGCGGCCTCCGCGACTGGCCGAAACAACCCAGGCCTGAGACCTCCAGCTCGAAAGGTTTTGGTCGAATCGCACGGGCAGAACCGACTACGGCTTCAAGATGCTCCTCGTCCACACGACCCAGGAACAGCAGCGTGATATGCAACTGTTCGGCACTCTGCCATTTCGCGCCCGGCACCTTGGCCTTGACGTTCAGCAACCGCTCTTTGATGTCAGACGGAAGCTCCAGCCCGAAGAAGATCCGTGGCAAAGCCTTATTCCTCGTAGATCATCTTGCGCACCATGCCGCCATCTGCCACGAAGTTCTGACCAGTGATGAACGAAGCTTCAGGCGATAGCAGGTAAGCCGCCAATGAGGCGATATCACCGGGCTGCCCTACTCTGCCCGCCGGATGTTGCAAGTGATCGGTTTCGGAGAGCGGTTCAACCTCTTCTGAGTCCCCCTGCCAGGCCCGGGTATCGATCCAGCCCGGACTGATACAGTTAACCCGGATATCCGGCCCCAGGCTCACGGCCAGGGCATGGGTCAGCGCCACAATGCCGCCTTTGGTCGCGGCGTACGCCTCGGTGTCTGGCTCGGATTGAAGCGCCCTTGTTGAGGCCATGTTTACGATAACGCCTTTCGTCTTTCGAAGGTGCGGCACCGTGTGCTTGGTGACCAGAAACGGCCCGGTCAGATTCACGTCCAGCCGGC
>JAWWAT010000061.1:0-11410 GCA_033721635.1 Marinobacter sp.
AGGCGGTGCCCGCCCAAGTGCCCGTGACAGCCAAGATGCGGCTGGGCTACGACGACCGTTCCATGGGTGTGGCCTGCGCTCAGGCGCTGGAAGCTGCCGGCGCCGAAGAGATTGTCATCCACGCCCGCAGCAAAGTGGATGGCTATAAACCGCCCGCCTACTGGGAGGAAATTGCCCGGGCCCGGGAAGCGGTGAAGACCCATATCATTGCCAATGGCGAGATCTGGACAGTGGCGGACTACTGGCGCTGCCGGGAAGTCTCCGGTTGCGACGATGTCATGATTGGCCGAGGGCTCATCGCCAGGCCCGACCTGGCGCGGCAGATCAAGGCCAGCCAGCAGGGCGAAACGATACCGGATATGACCTGGCCGGAAGCTGTGGTCCTGGTTCGCGAATACGCCACGGTTCTGCAGGGCTGGCTGGAGGACCGCTATGTGACCGGTCGCATCAAGCAGTGGCTCAACTTTCTTCGCCAGGGCTTTGCCGAAGCCGAAATCCTCTGGCCTGAGGCGCGCAAGATCCGCCAGGTGGCACCAATGATGGCCTGTCTCGAGCAGCAGGTGTCGGTTCCAGGTTCCCGCGCGGCCTGAGCTCGATTTCCCACTCGCTAACGCCCCCACGGCTACACTGGTATTAACGGCTGAATCGTTCGTATCAGTGTCTGCACCAACAATAAAACAAGTGGGAGGACGAACATCATGTTTAACACAGGTTTGCGCAGCACGCTGGCCTCTGCCGGGGTGTCTGCCTGTATGCTGCTGGGCGCCGCGATGCCAGCTGCCGCAGACGATCACGTGGTCAAGGTCACACCTCTGGGGAGCCACGATGGTGAGTTCTGTGGTCGTGACCGGGCGCTGGTGTTTGAGGATCCGAATGGCACCCGGATTCTCTACGATGCCGGCAGGACCGTCGCCGGGCCAGACGATCCGCGCCTGGGCAAGATTGATATTGTGCTGGTTTCCCACATGCACGGGGATCACGTGGGCGACCAGCGTATCAGCAAGACGAACGAGGGCAGTTGCGGTTCTCCGGACACAGGCGTTTCGGCCCTGCCTCAATCCAACACCGTCGATATTGCGGTGGAGCACAACGCGAAGATCGTTACCGGTAGCGAAATGCCCGCCTTCTTTGCCGCCAAGCTCAAGGACGCAGGTGGTGACCCTGCAAACTCCATGCTGGTGCGTTTCGGTGGCGAACGTGAGGTTGGCGGCGTGGCAATTACCACCGTGCCGGCTGTGCATAGCAACGGTGTCTCGCCTTCGTTCCTGACCGGCCCACTGGCGGAGTACCTTGCTGCCGCAGGTGTAGGCGCCAGTGTCGGACCACCCACGGGCTACGTGCTGAAGTTCTCCAATGGCCTGGTGGTGTACCTGTCTGGTGATACCGGCATTACCGCCGAGCAGCGGCTGGTTGTGAGGGATCACTATGCTGCGGGGCTGGTGGTGATGAACATCGGAGATACGTTCACCACCGGACCCAAGCAGGCGGCTTATGTAATCAATGATCTGGTGCAACCGAGGGCCGTCATTGCTTCCCATGCCAACGAACCGGCCACCTCCGGTGGCAAGGTTCAGGAGGGCACGCGCACGGCCCTGTTCCGGGATTCAGTGACCGTGCCGGTCCATGTGCCCCTCAGTGGTCGTACCATGGCATTCAATGGAATGGCAGACTGCGTATCCGGCTGTAACTGAGGGAGCACTCTGACGCAGGTCAGTTGCCGGTCAGTCCTCCATTTCCGGCCGGTAATTGCCCGAGCGCGCGGCGCCGTTCAGGCGGGCGCGCTTGAGTATTGCCGCCTGGGCTTCGGGACCATTGTCCAGATTACCAGCCCAGGCCTTCTGGGCCGGCTCCTGCAGTGCCCGCCCGTAGGAGAAGCTCAGTTCCCAGGGCTGGTTTCCCATGCTGTTCATGGCATTCAGGTTAATGGTCGCTTCTTCCGGGGTCTGACCGCCCGAGAGGAAGAAAATGCCGGGTACCGCGGCTGGGACCGCCCTGCGGAAGACATCAAGGGTTGCTGTTGCCACTTCTTCCGGGGATGCCTTTGGATTCTCCTTACCCGGTGTCACCATGCTGGGTTTCAGGATCATGTGTTCCAGTTCCACCTTATGGCGGTAAAGGGCCTGGAAAACCTCGCGAATCACCGCTTCGCTCACTTCCGCGCAGCGCTCAATGGTGTGGTTGCCGTCGATCAGAACCTCCGGTTCCACGATCGGCACAATGCCCAGGGACTGGCAGATTGCTGCATAACGGGCGAGGACCTCGGCGTTCGCCTCAATAGCCTGTCGGGAGGGCAGGGTATCCGAGATATGAAACACATCCCGCCATTTGGCAAACCGTGCACCCTGGTTCTTGTAGATTTCCAGGCGGTCTTCCAGGCCATCCAGGCCGAAGGTGATCTCATCACCAGGGGCGTTCACCAGGGGGCCTTTGCCCTTATCCACCTTGATGCCTGGCACAATACCCTTGCTGGCCAGAAGCTTCGGCATGGGAACACTATCCAGACTCTGCTGCCCGAGAGTCTCTTCAAACAGAATGACCCCACTGATGAATTCTCCGAGCCCGGAAGCAGAGAAAATAAGACTCCGGTACTCCCGGCGTTTGTCTTCGCTGGATTCCACACCAACGGCCTTGAAGCGTTTGGCAATCGTGGGGTGGCTTTCATCCGCCGCGAGAATTCCCTTGCCGGGCTGAACCAGTTCCCGGACGGTGGCGTTCAGTTCTTCCTGAGTGGTCATAGTGAGCTCCTGATTGATCCTTGAAGGTCTAGATTGGTCGTTCGGCCCGCCACCTTATTGTAGACGTTGAATAGCGGTCTGGATTTTGATCTGGGCTAAGGCATAAACCGGCTCTGTGATTTACGCTATTAAGATAACAACAGGGAAAAGGGAAAGCCTGAATATGAAAACCGTTGTCAGTGTCAGCCAGGGATCTGCCGAATACGATTACGATCTGGAAACCTCGTTTCTCGGCCAGCCTTTCCGGATTATCAGAATAGGTACAGATGGAGATCTCTCGAAGGCCGAGGCCGTTCTGGAGTCGGTACATCATCAGGCAGATGCCATCGGCCTGAGCATGGTGCACGATCACTATGAGGTGGGCAGGGAGCAGCTTGAACACCCGGATACAGCTCGCCTTGAGGCTTGTGTGCCCGACAAGTCCGTGACAACAGGTGCGGGCCTGCGGGCAATCCTGCAGGAATGGGCCGTACGCCATACCCAGTCCGAACTGGGCCATTTTTTCGACAATGCCCGTGTGCTTTTTATGAACGGGCAGGCAGGTTATCGCATCGCCAGGGCGCTTGCGGAACACACTGACAACCTGTTGTTCGCCGATCCTTACATGGATTTCGGCGTACCAAGGCTGCTGACTTCCCTGAAACAGCTGGAAACCTACACCTCACTGACGGCTCCGATCATGTTCAGGCCGACCGCCGTGAAAGCGGTGGAAACCATTCTCCGCACGCCGCTGTATCGATTGGGAGAGAACCTGGTGAAAGGGTCTCTTCATCACGCAGTGTCCGAGTCCCATGTGATTGTCGGTTCCATCGGAGACCTGGAGCATTTCACGCAGAAGGAGCTGGATGGCAAGACCATCATCACGTCCCGGGTTACCGAGGCCGCCCTGGACTGGATGCGCTCCCGCAAGGTTGCCATGGTGGTGGACTACAGTCCGTGGCTGGAGGGCCGGCCCCTGGGCGTGAATGTGATGGAAGCGATGATCAGCGCGGCGCTCTCCCGTACACCGGATCAGTTGGGCCCGGATGATTATCTGGATGTTATCCAGGGTCTCGGTATCGAACCAAGAATCCTGTATCCGAATGGTTACCGTCGGGTCAACCGGTTTGCGTTTGTTATTCATCCCCTGTCGCAGCAATACCTCACCAAAACACCGCCGCTGGACTGGGTGGCCAATGTCTCACCCCCTGTTGTGATGAACCTGGTGGAGAAGGCCATCGCGTATTCACCACCTTTCATCTACTCGAAAGTGTCCGGCATTCGCTCACCGAGTGGCGATGAAGTGGAGGGTTGGCTCATTACCGTCGGTGGTACGCCCCGGGAGATCATGGCCCACGGGCCGGAATTCACCTACGCCAGGCTGCTGCAGGCGGCAAAACTGGCGAAGAAGCTCGGGGCCCAGATCATGGGTCTGGGCGCGTTCACCAAGGTAGTCGGAGACGCGGGCATTACGGTGGCCAAGCGGGCCCCGCTGCCAATCACAACCGGCAACAGTTATAGCGCTTCCGGTGCGCTCTGGGCGGCCCATGACGCCATGAAGAAAATAGGGCGGGTGAGCATTGGTCCCAGTGGCAAAGCGGCCGGTAAAGCCATGGTGGTGGGCGCCACCGGTGCGATCGGATCTGTATGCGCCAGGTTACTGGCCAAGGCCGTGGATGAGATTTACCTGGCGGCGCCGGAGCCGGCCAAACTGTTGGCGCTGAAGGAAAGCATCGAACAGGAAACCCCGGGGGCCATTGTGCATGTTGCCGGTTCTGCCGAACGCGATCTGGCCGATATGGACATGATCGTGACCGCCACCTCCGGGGCCGGCAAACGCATCCTCGACATCATGAAAGTGAAACCCGGCTGCGTCATAACCGACGTAGCCCGCCCCCTGGATATTCCGGCAGAGGATGTGGCGAAGCGTCCGGATGTGCTGGTGATCGAATCCGGCGAGATACAGCTACCGGGCAAAGTGCACATGAAAGACATCGGGCTGCCGAAAGGCATCGCCTATGCATGCCTGGCAGAAACCATTGTGCTGGCGCTGGAGGCGCGTTTCGAGAACTTTACCCTCGGACGGAACATCGAGTGGGAGAAGGTGCGGGAGATCTACAAGCTCGGCCTGAAGCATGGCATGAAGCTGGCCGCCATCTCCGGGGTGAACGGTGTGTTCACCGAGGAGGACTTCGAACGGGTTCGAGTCCTGGCGGCCAGCAAGGAGCCTCAGGCAGAGGGGTCGAGCACACCGGCGTAGCGTACGCCGCTGAGCAGGGCCATCTCCCGGTGCCACGTGGAAAGGTCGTCAATATTCAGTTTGCTGAGGCTGTCGTGGCCACAGGCTCTCGCCATCACCTGCATGAGTGAGACCGAAGCCTCGAGGAAGTTCTGGAGCTGTTTGGCGGACTGGTCCACGTTCAACCGCTGGCGCAAATCCTTGTTCTGGGTGGCGATGCCTGCCGGGCAGTTGTTTGTGTTGCAAATACGGGCCGCGACGCAGCCAATGGATTGCATGGCGCTGTTGGCAACGGCGATACCGTCAGCGCCCAGGGCCATGGCCTTCACAAAATCAATGGGCACACGCAGGCCGCCAGTAACGATCAAGGTAACCCGTCCGCTGGCGCCACGATCATCCAGATAGCGCCGTGCACGGGCCAGGGCAGGGATCGTGGGCACACTGATATGGTCCCGGAAGATTTCCGGGGCAGCACCGGTGCCACCGCCACGGCCGTCCAGAATGATGTAGTCGGCGCCGGCATCCAGGGCGAATTGGACGTCCCGCTCGATGTGATTGGCGCTCAGCTTGAAGCCGACCGGAATCCCACCGGTTACTTCACGGACATGGCTGGCGAAACGCTGGAAATCCTCAACCGAGCGAAGGTCCTCGAACGTGGGTGGGGAAATGGCTGGTTCGCCCTCAGGAATGTTGCGCACCTCGGAGATCTTGCCGGTGTTCTTGTTGCCGGGCAGGTGGCCACCGGTTCCGGTCTTGGCTCCCTGACCACCCTTGAAGTGGAATGCCTGGACTTTCTTGAGCAGTTCTTCCTTGTAGCCGAACTTGGCGCTGGCCAGTTCGTAGAAGTAACGGGAGTTTTCCTGCTGCTCTTCCGGCAACATGCCGCCCTCGCCGGAACAGATGCCGGTGCCCGCAAGCTCGGCCCCCCGGGCCAGGGCAATCTTCGCCTCCTCCGAAAGAGCGCCGAAACTCATGTCGGAAACGAACAGGGGCATACTCAGGGTAAGGGGCTTTCGTGCTTCAGGCCCGATTACCAGCTCTGTTGATACTTCGGAGTCATCAGCCAGCGGTTTGCTGGCCATCTGGGCTACCATCAATTGCAGATCGTCCCAGTGGGGCAGGGTATGGCGGGGTACGCCCATGGCGGTTGTTGGGCCGTGGTGGCCCATGCTGCTTAGTCCCTCACGGGCCAGCTGATGAATAAATTCAACGGTGGGCTCTTCTTTGGTGGATTTGGCTTTTGGAGCCTTCCCGGATTCGTCGTCACCGGCATCGTCGGAGTCCGGCGCCTCCTTGCCAACCTGGTCATCGCTGAACTGCTGGTGAGTGCCATCACAATACGGCGCGCTGCCGGTCTGCTTGCACTGACACAAAACCGCCTCTTCGTCTTTCTCGGCCTTGAAGACTTTGGGTTTGAACCCCGTATCCCCGTGGGAACCGTCGCAGAATGGCTGGTTGTTGGAACGGCCACAGACGCAGAAAGCGTATTCTTCGCCTTTTTTCAGGCTGACTTTTTTGGGCTTGTTATCAGCGATCACCGGATTGCTCATTGCAAGGCTCCTCGTTTGGCGTATGCCGGTCAATGTACAAGGGTGTACGGGCATTTAACGCAAATAGGCTACTTGAAATAATCCAGTGTGGATCAGGAATGCCCGCGCCGCCAATGCAGCGCGGTTGGCTCAGCTGTCGATAAACCTGGCCTTATCGCCTATCGTCAGGCGGTCAGGCCCGCCTTGGCGGCGCGGGCCGCGTGCAGCTTCCTGTAGCTTTCGATCAACCGCTGATGCTTTTCCAGGCCTTCCAGCTGCATGTTGGTTGGTTCCAGACCGTGGAAGCGGACAGAGCCATCCACCGAACCGACAACCCCCGCCATCGTTTTCTCACCGAACATCCGGGTGAAGTTAACAATGTAGTCGTCCAGTTCCATCTCGTCATCGAGGGTAACTTCAAGCACTGCGTACATGGCGCGGTAAAACAGGCCACGCTCCACGGTGTTGTCGTTGAACTGAAGGAACATGTCGACGAATTCCAGGGCTTCTTCGTGCCACTGAAGGGCAAGGCAGATGAGGATCTTCAACTCCAGGATGGTGAGCTGGCCCCAAATGGTGTTCTCATCGAACTCCACGCCAATCAGGGTGATGATCGTCATGTAGTTGTCCAACTGGCTGGCTTCCAGGCGTTCCACCAGATCGGCCAGTTGCTCGTCGTCCAGACGGTGCAGGTTGAGGATGTCTTCCCGGTAGTCCAAAGCCATGTTGGTGTTGTCCATGATCAGGTCTTCCACCGGGTACACCTCGGAATAGCCCGGCACCAGAATCCGGCAGACGGGCGCGCCCAGTTCTTCATAAACCGCGACATACGCTTCCTTGCCCAGGTCCCGGAGGATACCGAACAGACACTCGGCTTCCTCGGCGTTGGTGCCGGAGAAATCCCACCCTACGAATTCGTAATCGGACCTGGCACTGAAGAAACGCCAGGATACGACACCGGTAGAATCGATAAAGTGTTCCACGAAGTTGTTTGGCTCGGTGACTGCCAGACTGTTGAAGGTCGGTGGTGGCACGTCGTTGAGGCCCTCGAAGCTGCGACCCTGCAGAAGTTCGGTAAGGCTGCGCTCCAGGGCCACTTCGAAGTTCGGGTGCGCGCCGAAGGACGCAAACACACCGCCGGTTCGCGGGTTCATCAGGGTTACGCACATCACCGGGAACTGGCCGCCGAGGGAGGCGTCTTTTACCAGGGTCGGGAAGCCCTGCGCTTCCAGGGCTTCAATGCCTTCCAGAATGTCCGGATATTTTTCCAGAACCTCCCGGGGCACGTCCGGAAGGGCAATTTCCTCCTCGATAATCTGTTTCTTTACCGCTCGCTCGAAAATCTCTGACAAACACTGAACCTGTGCTTCGTTCAGGGTATTGCCGGCACTCATGCCGTTGCTGAGAAACAGGTTCTCGATCAGGTTGGAGGGGAAGTACACCACCTCGCCATCAGATTTTCGAACGTATGGCAGGGAGACAATCCCGCGCTCGGTCTTCCCTGAGTTGGTATCGATCAGATTGGAACCGCCCAGCTCGCCGTCCGGGTTGTAGATGGCCAGGCAGTGGTCATCCAGAATACCGTCCGGCAGCTCGTCGTTGGGGCCCGGCTTGAACCACTTTTCGTTCGGGTAGTGAACGAACTCGCTGTTGGCGATTTCTTCCCCGAAGAACTGGTCGTTGTAGAAAAAGTTGCAGCTGAGCCGCTCGATGAACTCACCCAGGGCAGAACACAGGGCGCTTTCCTTGGTGGCCCCCTTGCCATTTGTGAAGCACATGGGTGAGGCGGCATCGCGAATGTGCAGCGACCACACATGCGGCACGATGTTCCGCCAGGACGCAATTTCGATTTTCATACCCAGCTCTTCGAGGATGCCGGTCATGTTGGCGATGGTCTGCTCCAGTGGCAGGTCCTTGCCTTCGATGAACGTCTGGCTGCCACCCTCCGGCTGAGTCATCAGCAGTGCCTGGGCGTCGGCATCCAGGTTCTCGACGGTTTCAATCTCGAAGGTGGGGCCAGTCTGCACCACTTTTTTCACGGTGCAGCGGTCGATGGAGCGCAAAATGCCCTGGCGGTCTTTCTCGGAGATGTCCTCGGGCAATTCCACGGAGATCTTGAAAATCTGGTTGTAGCGGTTCTCCGGGTCCACGATGTTATTCTGGGACAGGCGGATGTTCTCGGTGGGAATGTCCCGTGCCAGGCAGTAAACCCGGACGAAATAGGCCGCGCACAGGGCAGAGGACGCCAGGAAATAATCGAACGGGCTGGGTGCTGAGCCGTCGCCTTTGTAGCGAATGGGCTGGTCCGTTACGACGGTGAAATCGTCAAACTTGGCTTCAAGTCTGAGGTTCTCGAGAAAGTTGACGTTGATTTCCATTGCAAAGAGTCCTGGATCGGAGAATTTGGCGCGCCATGGCTTTTAATGGCGGCCATTATCCAGTTTTTGCAGGTGTTCGTCTTGGTCGGTCTTCTACGGATGATGTAAAGCCAGCTCCACGGCTCGGGCGGCGTGAATCTCGGTTGTGTCGTAGAGTGGAACGTCGGTGTCTGCCTGGCTGACGAGTAGGCCGATCTCGGTGCAGCCCAGAATGACCCCCTGGGCACCCCTCGAGGAAAGTGACGAAACGATATCCAGATAGGTATTGCGCGAGTCAGGCTTGGTTTCACCCCGGCACAGCTCTTCGTAGATGATCCGGTGCACCGCCTCCCGCTGTTTTTCATCCGGAGTCAGAACCTCTATACCGGCGGCTTCCAGTCGGTCTCTGTAGAACGCCTGCTCCATGGTAAACCGTGTGCCCAGAAGGCCGACGCGGGTTACACCATCTTTCTTCAGTACCTGCGCGGTGGCATCCGCGATGTGCAGCAACGGAATCTGAAGGGCCTGTTCGATCTCCGGAGCGACCTTGTGCATGGTGTTGGTGCCGATCACCAGGAAATCCGCGCCGGCACTCTGCAATGACAAGGCGGCGTCGGACAGAATGTCGGCAGTAGCCGGCCAATCACCTTTGTGCTGCAGCGCTTCAATTTCGGCGAAATCCACGCTGAAAAGCACCAGTTTGGCTGAATGCAGCCCGCCCAGTCGGCTTTTAACGCCCTCGTTGATCAGCCGGTAATAGGTCTGCGTGGATTCCCAGCTCATGCCGCCCAGAAGGCCAATGGTTTTCATGGTTAACCTCCGTATTATCCGCTTGCCATAACAATTGATAGCGCCACCGCGTAAACCGTCAGCATCAACGCGCTCTCAAATCCGATCTTGCCGATTCCGTAGCGTTGGCGTCGGACCATGCCCATCAGCAGTGTGGCAGTCATCAGGATACTCACCAGGCCCCAGGTCATCTGAATCGGGGTGATGTCGTGGTAGATGGAGCCCCCGGGGTAGCCAACATCGGCTGCCGCTATGACCAGCATGTTAAAACAGTTGGTACCGAAAATATTGCTTACCGCCAGTGTCAGCGCGTTCCTGCGGATGGCCGCAAGGGTGGTGACCAGCTCGGGCGATGACGTGGCAATCGCGGTAAACAAACCGCCAATCAGCGTATCCGAAAGGCCCGTTTCGTCGCTGATCACCTTGGCCCCCTCCATCAGAACCCAACCGGCGATGCCCGTGATTGCGGCCAGAACAATGAAACTGACCCAGGCCTGGGCAAGGCCACCGTGAAGATAGTGGCCAGGCTTGTCGGGAACGGTCTGGCGGGTCAGTCGGGGAAACCACATGGGTTTACTGTCTGTTGTGCGAACCAGGTGCAGGCCGAACAGGTACGCAGCGGTAATCACGGGCGTGATCGGGTGGATGCCCCACAGAGAAACCGGGGGGCTGGCAATTGCCAACAGTGGCAGAGCCAGCAGGACGATCAACAAAGCGGCCAGCATCAGGTTGGTCGAGGATGCTGCGGCGTGTTCGAGGTTGGCCTTCCGGTACATGATGTCTGCAATGCCCAGAAACACCAGGTTCGCGGCCATGCTGCCCATAACGTTGCTCATGGCGAGATCGGGCCTTGAGTCCAGCGCGGCGCTGAGGGTAGCGGCGAAGTCTGGTAATGAGGTCACCCCGGCGAGCAGAAAGATGCCGAATAAAGCCTCACCCAGGCCCGTTCGATCAGCAAGTTCATCGGCCACCCGCGCGAGCCGGCTGCCGGCTGTCACGATGACGATGGAGGCAATGGAAAAAACGATGATGGCGGTAGTCAATGACGAAAACACAAAGGGCCTCGACCAGATTGGTATGTCTCACTATAGCCGGTCTGGCGACATAGGTAACCCAGCCCTCAGGGCGGGTTTTATCTCCATTTCACAAACCGCTTACTTTTAAAAACATACGGGAAAAGTCTGTTCCGACGGGGCCAGCGTATCGGCGTTAACATTAATTTCAAAAAATTCTTTACGGATTCCGGCGCTGGCTGGGCCGTTATCTCCAAGGGTTTGTTCTCCATGCTCCAATTGCTATCCAGCCTGTTTTTCCCGTCCCGCGCTTCGCTGATTCTTGAGCAGGCGCCTCAAGCGATTCTCACCATAGACGATCAACAGAAGGTTTCCTTTTTTAATGCAAGTGCAGAGAGACTGTGGGGCATTGGCAGAGACAGAGTGGTGGGTCAGGCTGCGTCCGACCTCCTGCCCGTCGGCGTGCTTCGAAGTTTTAGAAATGGCGAGGGAGAATCAGAGGAAGCCTATCTGGAGAACCCTCGCGGCCGCGGCTTCTGGGCTCATCTGGAGGTTACCGGCATTGACTCCAACTCCAGAGGGGAGATGACCGTTTTCGTTCGAGACATCAGTGAAGAACGATACGCCCGCGAGATGATGAATCAGACGCTGGAGCAGGCGATGGATGCTGTCATTTCCATCGACGAGCACAACAACGTCACCTTTTTCAACAAAGCCGCCGAAACCATGTGGGGATACACTCGCGGAGAAGTGCTGGGGCACAACGTCA